>JBBCAX010000413.1:0-22898 GCA_051382335.1 Deltaproteobacteria bacterium TL4 | reverse complement strand
GTTAGAACCATTGTAATGTGAAGATTCATGGCATAGACTATGTTATCAATTGGCTTTGTTTGACTATTTTCAAATTGCTCTAAACTAGAAATATATTCCTTTGGAGCATTTTTAGATCTCACGGAGTTTACCCAACCACGCACAGCATCTGAAATCATATCCAATCTAGCAAAACGCTCTATTTTGGGAAGAGAGATTTGTGGTTTATGAGGACTCAAACTTAAGAGAGAATTCACAAAAGAGACTCCCAGAGCTTTACCTTTTCCTGGGCCAACTTCATCATTACAAAAATTATCACTCAAAAACATTCCAGAAATATGCTTATACTCAACTAGGTATCGAATGACATGGTGGTACCAGATTAAATAACCTGCTCGAAGAACAGGGAAAGAAAGTTCTTGTTCTTTTATTCCTGAAAAGACCCAGCAATTTCTTCCTTTTTTATCCTCCTGTTGAGACACAAAATTTCGATTTTGAAAATAGAATGCCCAAGCAAACCAGCTCATTTCTCCCTCAAGAGAAGATATTGAATTTATTTTGAAATCAATTTTATTTTGGTATCTAAGACAGTTCTCAATAAAAAGTTTCCTAGTGCTATTCTTTCTTCGCCCCCTGACCCCTTTACTGATTTATTATTTGCGTCTTTGGGAATCAGTTTATCAATCCAGTACTCCGCATGTTCAATATTCTGAAAATGACAAGCAGAAACTGTGTGTAACACACTTTCTGAACCTTCCATCCATTCTTGGGGTTTGGCATCTAATGTGGTAAGCATGAGTTTATTTGCATGGCTAACGATTGAGCTAAGCTGCGGCAACCAAGGGACACAACCCTTTGCCGAAGCCGAGCAATGAAAAATTGACTGTAAAATGGGTGAAGGGCACGCCTTGGTTGCCGTCAGCTTCAGCGATTTGTTCTACGATTTTTGGCTCAGTTACTTCCCAATCGTCGTATTGTGGATAACGAATACTTTTAGAGCGCATTGTTCTGGAGATTTTTTAATCTCACTTTCCCAGAATCGCATTACTAACCATCCCTGGTTAGTCAATGCATCATTAACTTTTTTATCTCGCTCAATATTCCGTTCAATTTTCTGTCTCCAAAATGGTGAGTATTGCCCCAACTCTTCTTCAAGACTATTCATACCCCGAATAGTCCAATTATGTCCATGCCAAAAGTCTCCATCACAAAATACGGCGATTTTTGCCTTTACAAAAATAAAATCAGGTTTCCCTATAATCTTATACTGTTTTCGATACCGTAATCCTAGTTTCCACATGGACTTACCTAGCAATCGTTCTGGCTCTGTGTCTTTGGATTTGATCGCTGACATGATATGATAAGTTACCGATGGTTCACGAATCATGTTCACCTTTATGAGCCAATGATTTTTTGAACCATCTCCTTGATATCTAGATTGTTTTTACCTAAAGTTTCCTGTGAATAAGAGGATACTTGATTTATCCACTGTTTAACTCTTTGAGTTGGGGAAACCTTTGTTTCCCAATAATAGGAAAGATCCTCAATATTCAGTTGGTTGACATAATTAACAATTTCCAAGAGATTCTTCTGAAGATGGAAGAAAATTCTCGGAACGTTCCTATAGGTATTTCCACAGACTTCTAATTCTACCTGCCCTCCCGCTGTAAATGTATCTCTCAAGGATGGAGATACAATCCCGTGCCTTGCGGCAAGCCATGCCGCAAGTTTTGCGTATTTTTTACTGCCTTTTCCAAATATCTCAGGAAATAGAGCCATCGCTTGATTTCTCAGATTTTCTTTCTCGTTACTACTCAAGTTTCCCCAATGCCTCACTGCTATATTTCCTATCGCAGTCTCATCATTCTGGTCAATCCACCAAATATCCTCTCCTTTGCCACTCAACTGACCACGAAAATATGTTTTAATTGGTTGGAACGGATTATCGAGTTGACGAAGATCATCATAAGGTACCTTTACCCTGTCAAAAATGGTTTCATTTAATGGGGTGTCCATATCAATCAAATATCTTGGAGAATGTGTCACCGCTACATCATACAAACATTCTTCATATCTTCGATAACGAAACTCAATAGGGTTAACCAATTTACCAAACAAAAGATAAATTCTTTCAACATTCTCAACTCGTGTTCCTTCAAATATGCTGCCACCTGTGGTTTTCCAATGATTCTTTGTGGTTGTTTTTACCTCAACACCAAATCCTCTTTTTTCCTCTAAATAGGCGACAATATCAGGAAATCTCTGCCCAGAAATTAATTCAATTGTCCCCTCAAAAGGGGTATGCTTCGCCTTAATATTCATTACCTCATACACATCAGTTTCAAGCTTATCACCTTGTCTGGATAAGAAATACTCTTTCTTATGCTGTGATTGGGCTTGAAGAGTAGAGACAGACTCTGAGAGAAGTGTTTCAAACACTTGATTAGGGGAATTAGAATTGAGTGATACAATCATTTGCTCTCCTTGAACAATTTAGGCCATAGCTCCTCAAGTCTGCTGCCTATATGATAAGCTAATAAAGGGGGAACTGCGTTCCCAATCAATTTATATGATTCAGAGGCGCTCAAACGCCACTCTGGAGATATTCCAGAGTGTTTTCTGACGAATTCATAATCATCGGGAAATGTTTGTAGACGAGCGCATTCACGAATGGTTAAACGACGTTCCATCATTCCTTCCGCTAATTCATCAAGGTATTTTCCTCCATGATCCTGACTTAATCTTCGATACTCAATGTTTCCGTGATGTTCTGAGCGGATAGTAGGGCCAACTCCATTAAGGTCAATCTCCGTCTGTCCTTGGCAGTGAGTTCCATACCAGCGAGCCTTAGAATAAGTTTGTTGAGATAAGTCATTCATAGCTCTATCAGGTTCTGGTAAATCCTGGAATATTTCTCGTACCTTAATAGATGATGATAATGAATGATCCAAAAAAGACAGTTGATGATTTTGAACAGCAGTTCCATTCAAATATACGTGAGTAGGTTGAGGGTAGGGATCAAATTCTCCTGGAATGGAATCTTTTTCTAAGGCTACTAACGCCTCTGTAGTCAAATCTGAACGATGAAATCCAAGAAAAAACACTCTTTCTCTACTTTGCGGAATTCCATATTCAGCGGCTTTAATCACTCTGGCTGGAACTACCAGATACCCACTTCCTATATTCCTGAAATCATTTTCTATCGTCTCCTTAGCGTTAGCTAATGAGACTAAACCTTTAACATTTTCTGCCACAAAAACCTTGGGTTTGATCAAGTTGATTACCTCTCGCATCCACATATATAACATGCCACGATTTTCATGGGTCGGATTATCGGTTCCCTCAAGCAAATCCCCTGTATGGCTTTTATGAGAGGTAAATCCTCTTCTTTTTCCAGCAACACTAAAATCTTGACAGGGAAATCCTCCAGTCACCACATCAACCTTATGATTAAACACATTTTTTCCTCCATTCTTTGCCATCTTCACCAAATCAACAATACTCTCCAAGTGAAAAATTTGATCTGCGTTTCTTACTCCTCTTATATCTCTAAAGTAAGGAATCCATGCCGCTCTAGCTCCTGTCCGAATATCATTCGCAAAAATGGTCTTAAAGCAAGTTGCTTTCAGCTTTACCCATTTAGGTCTTACTTCCTTATAAATCCATGTGGGATGTAACTTTTGATTTACGGATGCTTCCAATACTTCAAATTCTCCCTCAAATCCCAAGTCCATGCCCCCACAACCAGAGAATAAAGAAAGAACGTTCTTACTTGCTTGCATAATGCCTTTATAACAAGTTTTTCAAAAAAGATAACGAGGCAGGATTGAAACATATTGGAGAAAACAAGGAAAGACTGAAGTGATTCACTCAGGTAAATTTTTAGATAATATTTCAGAAATGATGCTTAATCGTAGAACGTTGAATTCAGTGGTCGGTGGGGTGACACAGAACCTTGAAAAAGAGAAACACCGCAAATCTATTGAAATCTTTGGAAAAAGTCGCACCCCACCGATCCACTGCAATGACTTGTTCGACTTTTCTGATTTTTCAGGAGGTAAGATAGTCGAAGATATTTGCTGTACATTTTAAATTTCTGTGAATATTCACACTCTCGTTCCATGATATTACACCCAGAAGATTGCCTGGATTGTTATCTTTTATGAATTCTGCAATCGCCTGTTTTGCATAATGCTCATTGAGACTATAAAGAAATATTACAGAATTATATTCTTCAGGTATCTGTGTCCTTGCGTCTTTAATGATGTCTTTAATATCCTTCTTCAAATTTGGAATTTCACCGACAACAAGCGTTGGATTGTCGTTTTTTGGCTTGTTTGCAACATTCAATATATTATTGAAAAATATTGGTTCCTCAATTCTACTCAATTTGATCCAAGTTTTCTGCCGGTTTTCACAATTTAATTCTATATGCTTTTCTGTATATTGTTCTTTAAGCAGTGTTCCAATAGCTCCAAATAATTGATCTACAAAATTTCTATTCCAATGTCTCGGAAGGTTTTTAAAAGACACTTCGATTCTAAAACTTGAATCAAGTATACCTTTAAGTTTGTCATCCAATAGTTTTATTAATTTTAATGCTTTAGATCTTTTTGCTCTATTAATCGAATCCATAGACTTGCACTCGCAAATTAATATGGAATCATCTGAAAGCGTAACGATAAAATCAGGTTTTTTAATATGACCTTTTACAGAAAATTCTGGCGCAAAACGAATATCTTTATATTTGATGCGATCAAACACAAAATTCGCACAGTTGACCTCAAATATTGTAGCCGAAATTTGGCTTGGATTATTAAATCCGACTGAAAAGGAACTAAAATTCTCAAAAGATTTCAAATTATTTAATTGAATGGCTGTTTTGACAAAATTTTCGATTGGGAAATTTTCAACCGAGTCGGATAATTGTATCTCAATAAAACCATTATCGTTTATTTTGAAAATGTCCCTATTCACCCCTAATTCCGAAAAAATATTTAACTGAGAATAAATTTCATCATGATTTTTCTCAGGTAACACTTGTGCAATGGTTTCTTTATCTAGTAAATTTGGCATGGTTTGTTTTCTAGTCGAACGCTTTGCTCACCGGTAAATTAGGAGCGCAGCGAGTAATTTATCCGCGTGCAGCAACTTGTTAGGCCCGATGCCCTCCCGGCTAACCATGGACCACCATATAAACGGCAATAATGACCAACAGTCCGAACACAAGCCTCTGAAATATTTCCTTTGGCAGGCGCTCAATAATTCGCTTGGCTGCCCATGTTCCAAGAATCATTGCAACACCCATCAGCGCAGCCAGAACCCAAAATTCCCGATCAAGGGTAATGTACTGCTGATAGACCACTGTTTTTACGCCGTGCATCACAACCGCGGTCGTCGCCTCGCTGGCAATGTAGGCTACTGGAGGCAAGCCGAGCGACAAGAAGATCGCGGCGCCAAGAGGCCCGGCGCTGCCCACCAGGCCCGATAGGAATCCGACCACCCCTCCGCCCACTACCAACAGCCTAAGGCCACCCTTGAGCTTCAATATACCGAAATACTTCAATGCAACGAATATCAGGATGGCGGCGCCAATCGCACGTGTGACCAAATCCTTCGGTAGCTGGACGAACGACATAGCACCTATCACGCTGAGCGGGATCGCGCCGAGTAGAAAAAGCCCCACCGGCTTCCAGTGAATATGTGTGAAGCCGAATCCAGCTCTTGAGAGATTGCCTATTAGCTGTGCGATGGTCAGCAACGGAACAGCCTGTGTCACGCCAACCGTTGCCACAAGCAGCGGCAAAAGAAGAAGGGCTCCTCCAAATCCCGCAGCGCCTGATATTGCTGCGGCGACGAATGCCGCGAAAAAGAGTATGAGAAGTTCGATCATCTGGTTCAATGGCCTAACAGAGCAATAAGTGGAAATAATTCCATCATATTACTGTTTATATATTACCGTTTTTTCTACATGATTTAATATTGAATTGACATAAGTAGAAAACTATTCTACTTATTGATTTTCAATATTATTTTGTCCACTTATTGTGATATTATGAGAACCACATGGAAAATAGTCCTAAATTTCGCCCAGATCCCAAAGCCAGGTTAATGGATCAAGTACGAGAAGTTCTCCGCTATCATCATTACGCCTATCGCACAGAAACCACTTATTGTCAATGGATATTGAGATATATTCGTTTTTTTGGAGGACAAACGCATCCAAGGGAATTAGGCGCTCGGGATGTTGAAAAATTTCTGTCTCATCTTGCAAATGAAGGAAATGTGGCTTCTGCTACTCAGCATCAGGCTTTGAACGCCATCGTTTTTCTTTATAGTAAGGTTTTGGATCTTCCGCTGAAGGAGGAGATAGCGCCATCACGATCGAAGAAAGCGGTACATCCTCCGACGGTTTTAACTCAGGCTGAAGTTCAGCAGTTGCTTATACATATCAACGGCATCCATTTATTGATGGCTAAAATCATTTATGGATCGGGCTTGCGCTTGATGGAATGTATCCGACTGCGTATTCAAGATGTCGACTTTGGTCAAAGTAAAATATTTGTGAGAGGGGGTAAGGGAGGTAAAGACAGGACAACACTTTTACCTCAAAATATTCGAGAGGAATTAAAGAGACATATTGATCAAGTTATTGCCCTTCATCATAAAGATCTGGAAGAAGGGTTTGGAGAAGTCTATTTACCTTATGCTTTAGAGAGAAAATATCCTAATGCTTCAAAAGAAAGCATTTGGCAATATGTGTTTCCTGCCAAAAATAGATCCATTGATCCACGATCAGGGCGGGAAATGAGGCAACATGTGTTAGAGTCTGGTTTACAAAAGGCTGTAACGCGAGCAAGTGGTCAATCAGGAATTCCAAAACGTATTGGGTGTCATACACTTCGTCACAGCTTTGCAACACATATGTTAGAAAATGGTGTAAACATCAGAGTCCTCCAAAATCTATTGGGTCATGCCGATGTCAAAACGACAGAAATTTATACTCATGTCATGAAACATCATATTGACGGTCTCAAAAGCCCTCTGGACCAATTAGGACCGATAATTTAATAAAAAATTCAAAACTTTTTTCGGTGAGCTAGGTGCCCTCTTTTTCTTAGACATCAAAATGAATCTGTTGAGAGGAATGTCGATCTCAAGCTTTCATTCAAGAAAGGAAACGACCTCTTTATAGAATTTATCAGGGGCATCCACAAAAAAAGCGTGACTCATGCCTTTCAACTGAACCAGTTTTGCGTTGGGAATGTTTTTTGCGAGTAATTCTGAGTGTTTCGGAGAGATGAGCATATCTTTTGTGCCTACAATCACCAGCGTGGGAGACGTGATATTTTTTAAATGACCGTAACTGTTAAAATTGAAAACAGCCCCTAATTGTTTCAGTTGGTCCTTGCCACTGGCTGGCGCGATAAAACCGGCTTTGATTGCCTCACGAACGCCAACATCCCGCGTATCTCTCGAAAAAGTCAAATAATTCAAAAGATGATAATAATTCATTTCAGGAGAGACCAGGTATTTAAGCAATCCGAAAACAAGCCCCGAAGAAACCATCACATTCCTTAAGAGGCCGCTGGAAGTGCACCCCAAAATCAATTTATTGACGCGTTCGGGTGCTTCTAAAGCAAGATCTTGAGCAATCATTCCCCCCAAAGAAATTCCAAGAATATGAGCGCGTTCAATCCTTAACGAATCCATCAGATTCAAAGTGTCATGCGCAAATTGTTTCACACGATAGGGTCCGGGAGAAGACTCAGACCTGCCGGAACCTCGATTATCAAACAAAATCAGTTGATAGTGCTGTGATAAATTTTCTAAAAACGCTTTAGGCCAATAATCCTTGTTTGCGGTCCACCCCATGATCATCATAAGGGGTTCCCCTTGGCCAAGCGTTTCATAATACAGGTTGATGCCATTTACTTTATGATAAGCCATATCCACTTCCTAGCTACAGAATAATTTTCTAAAATAATCGTACAATGAAAATGAGGAGTGCGTGCAAAATAGCACCTTTAATTGAGAGTCTCAAGGGTTCTCTATTGATAAAAAGGATCCGGTTCCAGGCGAAAGTTCGTTCCAAGGCTTCGTCAACGGGGATTCAAGGGAGGGGCAATCATGAATGAAAAACTCTGCTATTCCGAATTAAGGACTGATGTTCCCCAAATAAAAGATAAATTTTCTTTTATAAAATACTGGACGAATATTCATGAGGATGTTAGGAGAGACTGAGATCATGTATTAAAAGTCGTTTTGCAACGAAAACTGAAATTCCTTGAATTTGATGGATTAAGGATCAATTATGAGTGTGGTACAGGCACCGCTTCGGATTGTGCTTTTGGGAGGGACAGGATTTGTCGGTTCGGCATTCTTGAGACGTTTGAACTTGTTAGTCGAAAACAGTGTTGAAGTTCATGCGTTAGTACGAAATCCAAAACAAGAGTTCCCCTATCCTTTTGTGAGAACAATTGCAGGGGAATTATCAGCAATCCCGTCTGAGTTGTTTCCCAAAGCCCCCTATGTTGTGGTTCATTTGGGGACAAAGCAAGTCGATCTCGAAGGAACAGGTTTTGAGAAAGCTAATGTTGAAGGGACCCGTCGTTTGCTAGAAGCCATGACCTCTGACGCGTTAGGTGTGGTTTATGGAAGTTCCATGTCTGTTTATGGTGAAGGAAAACAGGAAGGCGTTCAGGAAAATGCAAAGATCCAACCTCAAACGGATTTGGCTCAGTCTCATGCGGCTTCAGAAGCCTTGATTCTGGGAAAGATGACGGCCCAGAATAAAAGTGCCTTTGTGTTGAGACCCAGATTTTTAATGGGAAGTGGCGATCGTTTGACCATGCCTGGATTTCTGACGCTTGTTGAAAAAAGAATTCTGATAGGGACAGGTAATCAGAAATTTTCGATCATGGATGTTGATGATTACGGCGAAATTATTTTAACGCTTGCTCAAAAAATTGTAAGTCGTGCCTCAGAAAAGACAAGCACTTGCCGAGCCTTGAATATTGGTTATCGTCAACCTGTATCGCTTCAACAAATTCTTATGGAGTTACGGACGACTTATCAATTACCTGACACCAAACTGACGCTGCCTCTTCCTGCTTGGGTTCCCCAGATACTCCATCGGTTACCCGCAAAAAAAACCCAATCCCTTGCAAAACAAATCGAGTTGGTAGGGTTTTCGCATTTTTCGGATACTACAGAATTGGAAACAGAGATTGGGAAAGAGATTGTACTTAAAAACCCTTATCAAGCTGTTCGAAAAGCCATACAGATCCTTTTAGCTCAAGACGTGGAAAAAGAGACATCAGACCCGGACAATTAAAGGGCCTTCACCGATAATTGAACGTCTATATTTTATCACAACTGTCCCGGCTTGGACCTGAGGCCATAAATGAATCCTTTTTGAAGCATGTAGTTCTATGAAAATATTAGTTTTAGATGATGATCCGATTTTAAGGGAAATTGTGTCAGAGTACGTGCAGGAAGCAGGGCATGAAATCGAAGTGGCAGAAAATGGTGTTGAAGGTTGGGATCTCTTCTCAACCCGGCCCCACGATTTTCAGGCCATGATTATTGATGTTCGAATGCCTGTCATGGATGGTCTCACCTTTGTTAAAAAAATACGAAAACAGGGTTTTCATCTGCCCATCATCATGATGACCGGCGATGATGAAGAACGATATTCGGCAGAGTTTTTAAAACTGGGTGTAAAGACAATCCTGCCCAAGCCTTTCGAACTTCATGAACTTCATGACGTGCTGAAGAAGCTTGATTCGATTTAAGGGCTTCCGTCGGAAACCTGCTGTTCTCAAAAGCGAAACTCGCAAAACTCATGTTTGGTCTCGGGAGGTGTTTGAGAACGCTCACTTTACGGCAGGAGGGGGTAGCCCCAGGGTTCCCCTCTGAAACACCCGTTTTGCCGGATGCCGCGTTGCGGCCCCTCCTCAACCTAGCTCGGACAGTCTCCTAATGATGCTCAGCGCATGATAGGTTCATTCGAATGCGCTAAAGACATAAACTCCGCACGAACCGTAGGATCCTCCATGAAACATCCGATTAAGGAACTGGTTGTCATTGTTCCGGGATGACTGACTCCTCTCAAGGCCATACACATGTGAGAGGCTTTTACGATAATCCCTACCCCTTGGGGACGAAGTACCTTATTCAAATACTGGCAAATATCATTCGTCAAATTTTCCTGAACTTGAGGACGTCGAGAAAAAAAATCAACCACACGGGATAGTTTGGATAACCCGCAGAGTTGAGAGTCGGGAATATAGGCAACCGTGGCTTCGCCAACAAAGGGAAGCAGATGATGGGCGCAGATGGAACGTACCGGAATTTGCTGTAAAACCACCATACTTGGCTGATAGTCAGCATCAACAGGAAACGTCGTTAACGAAAATTGTTTTTCTCTCAGTCCAATACATAATTCATCCATCCAGGCGCGGGCTACACGGCTGGGCGTTTCTCTAAAGTGAGGATTATTCAGATCCAGTCCTAAGCCTTCCAGCACAAGACGAAACCCAAGTTCAATTTTTTCAGAATCCATAAGCAAGCTCCTTAGGAGGTGTGGGTCATTAAAACCTGTTATCGTTTAAAAACGTAACTGGAGTTCTTCAAATTTACTCATAGAAATCAGCTATTCCTGATCAATACAGTTTTGGACATGATGCACAATGATGTGGACGTGATGACTCCAATACAATTGATGTTTTCCCTCCCCAAGAATTCTTAAATCACAGGCTTTATGCTGGCGTCCCCATTTTTGAAGCCGGGTGATATCAATGCGGCCATCACCTTTTGCGATGAACAGGGTATGTGGAAAATGTAAAGTTTTCAAGTTGGACTCCACAACGCGTGAATAATAATGGAGTCTCTGAACCGCGGGGATGACATAATACCCCCAGTTGACGAAATGTTTGGGCTGATAGGCAAGACGATCTGCCGCGGTTGTTGGTCCATGAGGGTAATAGTTTCTAAATATCAAATAGAGTCCAAAGAGGGTACGATACAACAAGGAATTTGTTTTCAGAAAAAGAGCGGGTGCCATGAGGACTAATTGGAATTGCTGAGGATTCCATTTCTGCTGTTGTGCAATGCGTAACAAGACCAAACCTCCCAAAGATTGGCCTACCAGAATGAGGCGTTGGTAAGATTTTTGTTTCATCTGAATGAATGAAGTGATGTATTCTTCAATCACGAAGGGATCAAAATCGAGCATTTCTTCCAAGTTTCGGCCATGAAAGGGATTCAAGGGAACAAACCAGTCCACGCCCTTTAAATGGGGCATAAATTGATCAAATATTTTAGCGGAATCGGTAAAACCATGCACAAAGATCACCGCCGTTTGATGCCCATTGACCTGAGCTTGAGAAGCTAAGCCAGGCAGAATGCCATCCGTTTGTTCCTGATACCTTCGATGGAAGGATTTTTCAGTTTGACGATCAAGCCAATATCCCAACAACCTTAGGACTATTAAAAATAACAATGCGTCTACAGCATAGATCATGAGGAACTCCGCCAAGCAATTTTCCATTCATTCTGACTTGCATCCAACCGAAGCAGGGGCTATGTTTTATTTTTATGATTGAAATTATTCACAAATTTATTATAAATTTTCAGCCATAGCATGGGTAACATGAAAAAGAGCCAAGAAGCAAGATAACTCAGAATACATTTTTTTTATTTTATTCCACGAAAATCTTTACTCATGCGGTAGATAATGTTACAGGAATAGAAAGAAAACAAAAAGGTGTCTTTATTTTTCAATGCATTTTCATTCATCATTTCACATTTGATTGGGATAAGTCCATGGCAGGAGAACGAAGAAAATATTTACGTGTTCTTTTTGAAGAAACAATCGAAGTCATTACCCCCGAATGGACTGATTCCATGGCAACGGGGTTGGATATTTCACTGAATGGAACTCGCTTTCATTGTGAGAACTCCCTCGCTGAAGGAGATCAAGTCACCATTCGTTTCAATGAAAATTTTGAATTGGTTGGGGAAGTTCGTTGGTGTTGGCCTATTGAATGGTACTATCAGGCAGCGATTGAATTCACGCTTCTTGATTCAACGCTTAAAGCCGGCCTGCGCGATTACATCTCAGAAGTGACCGGGGAACCCTATCCTGATTATTCGGAGGTTGACGTCGATACCGCACTGGAGCTTGCCTCAGGTCCTGATGAAGACGAAGATCTGGAAGAAATTGAGCTTCCTGACATGGACGATAATGACGAGAGTTCTTTGTTTGAGGATGAGGACTCCTTATTGGAGGAAGACCAGGAAGAGGTGTCTGACGATGATCTTTCTGAGGAGCTGGAAGACATTCCGATGGATACCCCTTTGCCAGAAGATTCCTATACCGACGTGTTGACGGCCATGAAGTTTGAAGGGAAACATGTGGTGATGCAGGGGATTGATGAAGAGCAAGAGGAAGTTATCATTGAATATTTAAAAAGCCGCTGTGGTTTGGACGTTTCTAAAGTTCAGAAAAGAATCAATATGTGGCCTTTACTGAAGGCACGACCCGCGGATATCTTTATCATAGGATGGGATGATGAAGCTAGCGAGGCTTTGAAGACTTTAGACGAAATACAACAGAAATTTCCCAATGTTCCTGTCATCTTCTTTGCGGGGCCTGTTTCTTTGGAGACTCGGATTAATGCCTTAAATGTGGGAGCGGCCGACTTCATAACTCGTCCTGTCCACTTATCGGCTTTAGCGCAGAGTCTCCTGGTTGAACTTGAAACGAACAAAGTTTTAGAGGAGCAAAATCCAAGTAATGATCACTCTGTGGAGGTTGATTCCTATGATGAGGATCTGAACCTTTCAGAGGACACCCTGGATGATGAGGATCTGGACCTTTCAGAGGACACCCTGGATGATGAGGATCTGGACCTTTCAGAGGACACCCTGGATGATGAGGAACTAGAACTTTCGGATGACTTTATGGATGGTGATTTGGAGTTGTCCGATGATTTGGATGAGTTTGATGAGCCTCTTTAGTAACGCAGGTGGTTATTTCTGCGTTTGACACAAGTTTTGGTATATCCCAAAATTCCAACCTAAACACGACAGATCCAGCGTGCAGGCTTGTTTCCAATCCAGGCACGCTTGGGGATATTGTTTAAGGTAGTAATACGCGCTCCCTCGCTGATGATAAGCTTCCGAGTAACTGTTGTTGAGTTGGATGGCCTCGTTGAAAGCTTTGATGGCGTTGTCATACTGTTGTGTCCGCAGGTAGACTTTTCCTCGTTGAAAGGCCACACGAGCTTTCAGCTCATTAGAATAGACTTCCCTCCCCCCTGTCAAAAGTTCCACAAACAGAAACATTATTATTAAGGTTTTAGTTCTCATCGGCAAATAACATAAGTCTGTGTATTTTGGGATTGCAACCGTGATTGTTGCTATGATATACCTGCTCAGCCTGTCCCAAAAGTTTGAGTCGTCATCGTTTATTTCAAAAATTTAATGTCAACACTGCTAAGACGGCAGGATCAGGTTATATCCGGGTTACACAAGCATAAATATCATTGGCGTTGAGCGCGCTAACCGTCACATCAGCCTGAACCTTTTGAGAACATGGTCAGACCATCGAACAGCAGTCACCAGAGATGGCAGAAATCCAAGTCTTCCCTGTTTTGAGTGTAACAAATTTCTAAGTCATTTTCCAATGAAAGGAACACATGGCCAAAAAAGTAAAGCAAAAAAAAAGCGGCATGGAAAGAAGAAGGCAGCAGAAAACTCATAAAAAAACGCTGCAAAGACGAAGTTCTGCCAGTCGTCCTTCTCAACAGCCTCAGTCGTATAAAGAATTAGAAAAAGTTTTATCCTCGTTGCCAACCTTAGCCTTTGATACGGAACTGGACTCTCTCGCCTTTGATCCACAGCAGCTACAGCAATTGTTAGACTCCCAACTTGCGGAGCCGATGATCATCTCACAACTCGTTACACCGGATTATTTGGAGATGTTACAGCAGCGACTTAGGTCAATCGAGACCAAAAGCGCTCCTAACGCCCCTCAGCATTTACTGACAAAAGCCACACTTTACGCACTGGAACATAATGCCGAAATTCCCATGTTCATGAACCCCTTAATCATTGCCTTATACTTGAAAGAAAAAGCGAAACTGGAAGGTACGCCTCTTACGGTGTCTTCTATCAAACAGGCGGTTTCTGCTTATGAAATAAAGTATGTGGAGATGCTTGAAGACTTGCAGGAAGATCCTGAAGCCTTTCAAAACTTTGAGGAAGCGGTGATTGACGAAGAATCAATGCCTGTCGCCGAGGAAAAACCGTCTTACCTTGAGACCGCTTGCCTGGAAGAGTACTATGCGTCCCTTTCAGAATTCTCAGCATACGAACGGGAGCGCTATCGGGAAGATATTGAAGTGTTTCTGGAGGATTATGATCAAATTCCTCCCGAGGAATGGAGTCGGGATTTTCTTGATACATTTTTGGGGGAATGGGGCATTGAGAATTTGAATCCTACGGAAGAAGATGTGATCAGTATGCAGAAGTCCCTGCATCATTTTTTTCAGTTTTTGAGACAAAAACAAATCATCAGTGAAGCGTTTGAAAATGAAGCCGTTGTTCTGCTTCAGGATCAAAAACGTTATATCCAGCTCTTGTCCAGCAGATAAAATCAGATCGCTTTTCTGTTTTCAATGAATATCAGACAGAAAGAGAAAAGAAGAGAGGCTTTGGCATTGCTCCTGCTTTCCTTTTTACAAGGAAGCAGGCGATTTGTGATCTTGTTTCCTGATGTTTTGTGTGTGAGCTTAAGAATTAAAGATCATAAACTTAATGATGAAGGTTAATATGATTAAGCGTAAGAAAAGTTCAAATTTATCTTTGAAATCATTTCTGGTGTCTTTTTTTTCCCTGTGCCTGATGCTTGTCGTGAGTAGTGGTTGCAGCAAAAACACTCAACTGCGTCAGCCGCAGACCACTCTGGATTCTCCCTCGCACCATACTTTGCGGGGTAAGGACATGATTCGAGCCGGCGAATGGGGTGAAGCGAGGCGAGAATTTAATCTGGCCCTTGAGCTACAACCCAAACATTCCTCAGCCTTGGCGGGTTTGGCACTTGTCGAAGCTCATGAGTCCTCAAAAGAGGGCAAATCCGGTGAGCAACGAAAGCAACACCGGGAGGAAGCCGCCTCCTTACTTGCGCAAGCTTTTGATGAGGCTCAGTCTCCTGCGGAAGAGACAGCGGCGCATACCTACGCCATTCAAGTTTATAGCCTATTACAAACTGAAGACTGGCTCAGTAAAGCGGAGGATCATTTTGAAAAGGCGATGGACTTGGTTACAGCGCAACCCTCTCTGCATAGTTTATTAGCCGAACCTCATTTGTATATCGCGCGCGCCTACAAACAGGCACTGGAAACCGCTAAATCCGCAAAGCACTACCGAGAGATACTCGACCTTCAGCTAGGCTTTACGCGTGAAGCCAATGAGGAACTGGAGTTATTGGATAAAATCATCCGCGCGCAACCAGGAACCCGTCATGGGAACAAAATCGCATTAAAAGCCAGTATCACACGTGCGGATATGGCGGCACTGCTCATTGAAGAGTTGAACTTGACAGCCCTTTATCAAAGAAATACGGATTCCGGTCAAAACAATGCGTTTGAATCCCCTTATAAACCTTTTGTGCCTCCTTCAGAACAACCCAAGGACGCTCCCTTGGCAACGGATATTTCCAAGCATCCCTTACGGAGTGATATCGAAGAAGTTTTAAAACTTGGCGTTCGAGGCTTGACGGCCAGTCCTCAACTGCTGTTTTATCCAGATCAGGAAATCACCAGGGCAGAATATGCCATCATGATTGAGGATATCCTGATTCGGGTGACTCAGGATCGTAGCTTGGCGACACGGTATATTGGGGACCAATCACCATGGCGAGATGTTCGCGAAGATGTGTTTTACTATAATGCCGCGCGCACAGCGGTGTCCCGTGATATTATGGGGGTATTGGATAAAATAAAAGGTGAATTTGGACCCGAACGTTTTGTCCATGGAGCCGACGCTCTCTTAGGGCTTCGAACGGTCAAAGATTCCCTCCAAAGTTATGTCAGAAGTCCAGAAAGTTAAGCTATGACCACCGCCACTCACCTTCTTGTCATCGACGATGAGCAAAGCATCCGTTGGGTCTTGGAAAAGACCCTTTCCAGGATGGGATATATTTTGCACTTGGCCGATTCTGCGGAACAAGGATGGGAGTTACTCCAACAGCACCCCATTGAAATTGCCCTGATTGATCTCAATCTTCCTGGAGAGGATGGACTCTCCAGTATGAAAAAATTCTTGAAAAAAGATCCCAATCTGCTGATCTTCATCATGACAGGACAAAGTACCATGCGGAATACGGTCGAAGCCATGAAGAATGGGGCTTTTGACTATATCACCAAACCTTTCGATATTGATGAAATTGAAGAACTGGTAGAGGAAGCCTCAAAAAGATTGGTCAGTCGACATCAAATTGCACCTTCAACTCCCTCTTTGACACAGAAAGGTCCTAGTGACTTACTCGTTGGACAAAGTAAGTCCATGCGTAATATTTTTAAAGCGATCGGTCGGGTTGCCTCTAAAGACGTTTCCGTATTGATTTTAGGCGAAAGTGGGACAGGAAAAGAGCTGATTGCCCGTTCCATTCATCAGCATTCCTTGCATCATGACGGCCCTTTTGTCGCTATCAATTGCGCGGCGATTCCGACGGATTTGTTAGAATCTGAGTTATTTGGCCATGAAAAGGGTTCCTATACCGGAGCCACTGAACAAAAAAAAGGAAAACTGGAACAAGCCAACCTAGGGACCTTGTTTTTGGACGAAATAGGCGATATGCCTTTGTTGCTTCAAAGTAAACTGTTGAGAGTCCTGCAAGAAAAGGCTTTTGAACGGGTGGGAGGAAGTAAACTCATCTCCTCGGATATGCGCGTGATTGCAGCGACACACAGAAACCTTGAAGAAATGGTTGCGAAAGCGCAATTTCGAGAAGATTTATTCTACCGCCTTAATGTGTTTCCCATCCACGTTCAACCCTTACGTCAAAGAAAAGAGGATATTCCTCTTTTGGTCGCTCATTTTCTTAAAAAAGGGGAAAAGGAGTTAGCGGTTTGCAAAAAGAATATAAGCATCGAGGCGTTGGAGGCGTTGACCCATTATCCATGGCCTGGAAACATTAGAGAGTTGGAAAATGTCATCAAAAGCCTAATGATCACGAATGTGACGGACCTTATTACGTTGGAAGCCCTCCCGCACAACCTCCTGGATCAATCTCCAACCCTTATCGATAATACGTCTTTAGAGGAAATCATTGCTCAGCGATTACGGCCGATTGTCAACGATTATGTGCTCCAGGAAGGAGAGTCCTTAATGGCCTTAGTGCTGGATCAAGTGGAGCGCCCCCTTTTACAAATCCTGCTTGAAAACACACGTTGGAATCAACAGCGAGCCGCAAAAATATTGGGAATCAATCGGAATACGCTGCGTAAAAAAATTGAAATGCTGAACATCCTCAAAGACACATCTGCCTCTGAAATGCCATAAAATCACCAAAATTTTAGGCCTTTGGGGTTCTGGTTCAGGTTGAAGCTTATAAGTCACGAACCTGTGAACCTAACGTACCAACAATTTATCGGGAGTCAAAACATGTGTCAAGATTGTGGCTGTATCGAAACAGAGTCCCTTAAAATTGAAAAAACCGTCAGGCGTTCCCAACCTTCAGAACACTCTGAAAAGCTGCCCAACGCATCCCATAAAATTTCTATTAAAGAACAAATTCTCAACAAAAATAATCAGCTTGCACAGCATAATCGGCGCCATTTCGAAAAATATAAACTGTTTTGTATGAATTGGCTCAGTGCGCCAGGGTCCGGCAAAACCACGCTTTTGGAAAGGATTATTCACGATTTGAAACACGAACTTTCGATTGCGGTTATTGAGGGCGATCAACAAACGGATCAAGACGCACAGCGTATCGCGGCCACAGGAATTCCCGTAGTTCAAATCAATACAGGTGCCGGATGTCATTTGGATGCCGCAATGATCCATAAAGCCGCACACCAACTCAACCTGGAAGGAGTTCAACTCTTAGTTATTGAAAATATTGGCAATATGGTCTGCCCAACGGCTTATGATCTTGGGGAGCATCTGAAACTTTCAATCATCAGTTGCCCTGAAGGCGACGATAAACCTATCAAATATCCTGACTTATTGCTCAGTTCCAGTGTGCTGCTGATCAATAAAACCGATTTACTCCCTTATCTCAACTTTGACCTGAACCGATGCATCACCTTCGCAAAAAAAATCAACCCCCAGATTTCCATCTTTCCGGTGTCTGCACAAACGGGTAGCGGGATGGAAACCTTCTATTCCTGGCTCAAATTTCAAATAGGCATTCCGGCGCGGGGTCCCGAAACGAGAGTTTAACTGCGAGACAAATAATGTGATTGCCTATTTTCCGTTATTTTGTCATGGGATCCTATCCCCGGTGAGTCTCAAGTTATGCTTTAGAGGTTAGACTTCATGGTTTATCGGCGTTATAGAGACACGCACTCCGTACTTCTTTTGAAAAATCAGAAATCCTAAATGAATAAAAAAATTGATCAGCAGTTATTCAATGAAAATATGGAAGTCCTTGATTACTTAAAACAATCCCGTTTGCTTGGGGATCTTCCTGAAGCTCTTTTAGAAGATCTGGTTCAAATTTCTGAATTTAATAACTATTTTCAAGGAACCGAAATTCTGAAAGAAGGAGAAATTAATACCAAAATTTACTTCTTGGTAAGAGGCAGTGTCTCGGTTTACACCGAAGGGGAAAAAATTATTTCTTTTCAGCGTGTTGGTGATATTTTTGGAGAAATGAGTATCATCAGTCACAAACCCTGTTCCGCAACCGTTATTGCCGATACCCCTGTGCGGACATTCAGTATGCGAACCACAGGGGTTGGAAGACTTCAGGAAATTGTTAATACGGAGTCTCTTCAATTTGTCCTGTATCGTCTCTTTTCTACAATCCTCACAGAAAAATTAAGTTTAACGACTAACAAAGCCAAGCAATATGAAGCCGCTAATCGAGAATTGTTGCAAACCAAAGAAGAGTTGCAGCAAAGTAATGAGAAACTGAATCAATCCAATCGACAGCTTAAAGCGACGCAAGCTCAACTGATACAGTCCTCAAAATTGGTATCCATTGGTGAAATGGCCACTGGGATTGCCCATGAACTGAATCAACCCTTGGGGTATATTCGCACCCATGCGCAGTTGGCAACAATGAATGAGGTTGACGGATTGGATGTTTCAACGGCATACAAGGCCTTAAAACTGGTTGAAGAAGGAACGACCCGAATGATGAAAATCATGACTCATTTGAAAAGTTTCGCACGCCAAACAGGCTTTGATCTTCAACCTGTTAATTTGTATGAATCGCTTGAAAACAGCCTGATTTTGCTCAATGAGCAACTTCGACTCCACAATATTGAAGTTATTAAAAAATATTCGCCTTCACCCACTTCTGTGCTTGGAAATACTTATCAATTGGAGCAGGTGTTCATCAATCTCATCACCAATGCCAGAGACGCTCTTGAAAGCAGGAAAAACGCCACCCTAACCATAGAAGTGGAACTCTGTCCCAACGCCAACGCTGTGCAAGAAGTGCATATTCATTTTACGGATAATGGTTGTGGTATTGCTGAACAATACATGGATAAACTGTTTGATCCTTTTTTTACAACAAAAGAAGTTGGCAAAGGAACAGGTTTGGGATTGTCGATTAGCTATGGTATTATTCAAGAACATCATGGAGAAATAAAAGTTGCCAGTACTGAAGGTGAAGGTGCGACTTTTTCTGTTATTTTACCTGTCATTCATAGTTACACCGCCTCCGGTTTGCGGAAATAAATACAGATTATCGGCAAACAGCTAAGGCCGAGTATTGACTCTCAGGCAAGAATATAAAAAGATCTCAAGGAGAAATATTGATGTCGGATCCAAAGGATGGTTATCGTTGTCTCGTGGTTGATGATGAGCCTTTTGTGCGTGAGGCTATTGTGAGAGTGATGAATACCAACAAAGCTTATTATCACGTTGATACGGCTACAGATGGTCAAGACGCCCTGGACCAATATAATGAGGCCCTTGTGGCAAATCGAGCTTTTGATCTGATGGTGGTTGATTTAAAAATGCCTCGTATGGACGGTCGTACCTTGATTGAGGAAATCCGCAAAAAGGACGATGACATCGCGTTCATTATTTTAACAGGGCACGGAAGTTTGTCGGAAGGTTTTGGCTTATTAAAGAGCTATCAAATTTCAGATTTTCTATCGAAGCCTTTGGAACACCCGAGAGTTTTGCTCTTCGCTCTTGAGAACGCCTTGGAGAAACGCCGACTTCGTCAGCAGAATCAGATTCATATTAAAGAACTCAAAGCATTGAATGATTTGGTGTCGCATAAAAATAATGAGCTAGAAAAAACAATTCAACTTCAACGCGTCACGGCCAACGAACTGCTTGAGGCCAAGACCCAACTGGAAAAAATAAACGCACAGTTAGAACAGCGTGTCCTGGAGCGAACCAACGAACTTCAACTTAAAAATCAGCTATTGGAACAAGAGATTGAGAAAAGGGCGCTTTTGATGACGGCGATTGAATCTGCGGTAGAAAGCATTTTTATCACCAATGCGCAAGGAATGATTCAGTATGCCAATCCCAGTATGGTCCCATTGACAGGTTATGCTCTTGAAGAAATCCTTGGCCATGCGCCAAATCTTTTCAAGAGTGGGAAACACGCTAATTCCGTTTATAGGGAATTGTGGGACACTATCAGTAGTGGTCATGTTTGGATAGGAAAGCTGACAAATATTAAAAAAGATGGAACCTCTTATACGATAGAACAGACGATTTCTCCAATAATCGATAAATCCGGAAATATTAGCAATTATGTCGCGGTCGCCCATGACATTACCGAAAAACAAAAATTTGAAAAACAATTACGTCAAGCGCAAAAGGTCGAAGCCCTGGGGACTTTGGCTGGCGGTATTGCTCATGATTTTAATAACATTCTTACCAGTATTTTGGGCTACACCGATTTAAGCCTGGAAGTTCTGCCTAAAGACCACGAAGCCGTTGACTTTCTTGAATGTGTCAAAAATTCAGGAACCCGGGCCACGGAACTAGTGAAGCAAATTCTAATGTTCAGTCGTTCTGAAGATCGTGAATTTGCAGCGGTTTCTATCATTCCGGTGATCAAGGAGGCGCTTAAAATGTTGAGAGCAACGCTCCCTGTGAGTATCGAAATTGTACCAGAAATTGAAGAGAATATTCCTTTAATCATGGCAGATCCCACACAAATTCATCAAATTATTATCAATTTATGCACCAATGCCTTTCATGCGATGGAAGTGACTGGGGGAATATTAAAAATCAGTCTTTGTCAATTATCACAACAAAAAAGATCCACACTCCCTCTTGAATTAAGCAGTAAATCCTTCATAGAACTGAGGATCAGTGATACCGGGTGTGGAATGGCTCCTGAAGTTTTAGAACATATCTTTGAGCCGTTTTTTACGACCAAGGAAGTGGGTAAAGGCACAGGACTCGGGTTATCTGTTGTGCACGGAATTGTATCCGCTCATAAAGGAACCATTACGGTTGAAAGTGAGGAAAATCAAGGCACCTCCTTTACCATCCTGATTCCCATCGCAGAAAAGGCCTCAACACCGAAGAATGAAAAAATTCAGATTAGAAACGGAACAGAGCGTATTCTTATCATTGATGATGAATTCCAAATTGTAAATTTTTATGAAATCGCACTCAAAAAACTGGGTTATCAAGTCACGACGACGACGAGTAGCGAAACCGCGCTCGAATTATTTAGCAAAGCCCCTGATCAGTTTGATCTGGTTTTTACCGATTTAACGATGCCGCAAATGAAAGGAGACCAGTTAAGTCAAAAGATCCTGCAAATTCGAAAAGATATACCTATTATTTTAGCTTCAGGCTTCAGTTATTCTTTTTCAAAGGAACGAGCACAACAGCTTGGCATTAGAAAGTATCTCTCCAAACCGGTTGCTATCCACGAATTCACAACGATCCTTAGAGAGATCTTTGATTGAGTATTTCATCCAGCTTTAGATGCGTCTTCCATTTTTGACGTTTAATTTTTGAAATAATGTACGATCCCGGCTTTAAACTCCATTTGAATGACAAAATGAGATTATTACTCATATGACTTTCAGATAAGTCTTTCCTGGGAGCGCAGGCATCTTGCCCGCAAAAGCAGGCGGGATGCCTGCGCTCCCAGCCTAAAATACTTTTCTGAAACACTATACTATAGACGTTCATTTAAATAATTTCATTGGAATCAATGTGGAGTACCAAAGCTTGCTTTGGCAAAATTCAAAGAAAAGCTTTGGCTTTTCTGGTCAAAGCAAGCTTTGACACTCCTAATAATGAGTCGATTAAAGGAATCGTCCGAAATATACATTCTGAATTTATTTAAATGAACATCTATATAATAAACTTCCCATTTCATAAACAATATTGCATGCATCATAGTAGAGAAAATGATTTGAGGACTATCAGTATTGGAGTGAGCACCTGGGATCTTGAATAATTCAATCGAAGTGGATAATACTTCTGGTTTATGGAGAAAAAAATGAGTGAAGAATCGCCTATTAATATACTCAAGGAGGCTTTTGCCCGACCCAGAGAAACGGTTAACAAAGCCATGAATATTACGATTCAGGTATTACAAAATTATCCTGAGGAGTTCAAAACTTTTAAAAACCTGTTACCTGAAGCTATCAAAGAGAAAATTGAAAAATATGAATCACAAGTGCTGGAGTTTAAAGCGGTAGTGCCTATCGTGAGCACTGAGTCCGGTTCATCAACCC
>JBBCAX010000412.1:0-1528 GCA_051382335.1 Deltaproteobacteria bacterium TL4 | reverse complement strand
TTCCCTCTTTTCGGCTGATTTTCAAAGCAAGTTTCGCAGGTAGTGCTTTAAGAGAGAAATCCAGCGAGGTTAGTTTCTGATCCTCAAGGGTGATCTTTTGGGTGAGGGCTTCATACCCCTCTTTGGTGAGGACCATTTGATAGCTTCCTATCGGCAGTTCCAGCTTGGAAAGAGGAAGGGTGTGTGGGTTTAATTTAGCGGTGACGTAAGTTCCGCCTTCCAAGTGGGGGGTTGTGTCTGAGGGCATTGAGGTGACGGTTAAGAAGCCTTTGAATTGCCGACCATCCACCAGTTTCACGTTAAATTGGTTCGGTTCTCCGAATTTCAAGATTACTTTTTCAGAAACAGGGACATAGCCTGTCAATTTCAATTCCACTTGGTGGCTTCCCAACGTGGTTTCTATCTCTACCGGGGTTTCTCCGACAGACTTTCCATCCAGGACGGCTTCCGCTTTGAAAGGCTGGCTGGAAATCAAAAATCGAGTTTTGGAGATTTCGAGTGTCAGGTTGACTGAGGTGAGTTGGTTAGCGTTCACCTCCACCTGTTGAGACTGGGAAAGCGCTCCTTTTCTGAGCAGCAGCGTATGTTTTCCCACAGGAACCGCCTCCAGCAAAACATCGGATTTCTGCTCCAGAAGTGTTCCATCCAGGTAAATATCAGCGTCTGTCGGATTGGAGGAAACAAAAACACGACTTGTTCCAGCCAACGCCGAGGAAAGTACCCTGGGTTGGAGCAAAGCCGTCTGCCCCAGAAGCGTAGTCACTAATCCCGCAATGCGCTGATTCAATTGTTTGGTGTTACAGCCTTCACAAAAATCACTTCGCAGGGTTTTCTTTTCCAGATCAACCAGGGTCAGACTCAACTGGGTATCCTCCCCTTCCCGAACCAATTGTAAAACAAACAGGTTTTCGACCTGCAAGAGTTCCTGAATTTTAAGAATACACTGTGTTTCGGTGCATTGCTCCGCTTCCAATTCCTCATAAGCCTTTTCCTGCGCCTGATTGAACTGCTCCTGAGAAATCAGGTTATAATATTTTGAAAGCTCATCCAACATACTGTTGAAGATGATTTGTTTCTGGGCTACAGAGATCTCGCCAATAACCGCCAGTGGCGCTACCGCCGCTTGTGGTTTTTCCTGGGCAAGCGCAAAGCCCAGTAAGCCAAACCAGAGCAAGGGGATCAGCACACTGACTCTTATTAATTTCATAAAGCCTTTCCTGCTTCTAAACATGATAAAGGACGAGAATTAAATAACTTCACCATAAAGTTCTTTCCTGGGAACGCGGGCATCTTGCCCGCAAAAGCAGGCGGGACGCCTGCGCTCCCAGGACAAAACTTTCCTTGAGCACTATAATATATATTGCCAAGTTTCAAGTGTGAAAAGGAACTGTGCTTACGAAAATGGAGAGACCAGGCTGCGGTGAACGAGCTCCCAGCCATGATAGATCAGGATGATTCCCCGGATGGAGACCTGTTCGGGATAGTGCTGAAACCGGTTATCGGCAAGATAGTGCGTGAGTTGATTGCG
>JBBCAX010000411.1:0-1112 GCA_051382335.1 Deltaproteobacteria bacterium TL4 | reverse complement strand
ACCCATGCTATATTTACAGTGGTTCACTCTCCCCATAGTGTCATTTTTCCTCTCCGCTCTACCAGGACTTGATGCCCATACTCGCTTGATGCTGGGAAAACGATTAGAATATCGGGTAACGGAGAAAATTTGATCTCATATGTGGCAAAATATCACACATTTTTTATTCAATAACACTCCTTTGCTTTACTGGACTCAATCGCTTTGGCGAGATGAAGCATTTTCGGTTTGGATATCCCAAAGCACCTTGGCTGAAGTAATCCAACGTACAAGTGGCGACTTCAATCCACCCCTCTATTACTTGTTGCTTAATTTGTGGATGAAATTATTTGGTAATAGTGAGGTGGCGCTTCGCGGCATGTCTCTAATGTTTTCTTTAATTTTTCTGATTGTGGTTTATTATTTTGCCAAGAGTCTATTCAAATCCGAACGCGCGGCTGTTTTTACGACTATTTTCATGGCAGTTAATCCAATGCTCTTGTATTTTGCGTTTGAACTCCGCATGTATTCCTTACTGGTTCTTTTTGCGACTCTATCCATGTATTTCCTACATGCTAAGAACTGGAAATGGTATATTGTCGCGTCCACCTTAGGCATGTATACCCAACCTTTTATGGCCTTTGTCATCCTGTCTCAATGCGTCTATATGCTACTAACGAAACAACTTGTGCAACTAATTAAGAATGGGATCGTGATCGGATTATTGTATCTGCCATGGGTACCAACACTGCTATCACAATTCCGTGCCAGTGGACCAATGTGGATGTATCCGGTTGACCTGAATCTGATTTCGTCAGTGTTGGGGAATTTATTTTTTGGTTACGAAGGTACACCTGGAAACCTGTGGAAAATCATGCAGATCACATCTCTAATTTTCATCCTAGCTACTATTTTTGCTTGGAAAAACAGTAAATCGAAATCAAATATCAGTTTACTACTCTGTTGGGTATTTGTTCCTTGTGTAAGTGTTCTAACAATCTCTCTACTTAAGCCGGTTTACGTACATCGCTATCTGATATTTGTTAGCGTCGGCGAAGTATTTTTGCTGAGCGCTTCCCTACTCTCTCTCAAACAAAAAATTTGGAAATACCGATTGTTTGGAACAATAATAT
>JBBCAX010000410.1:0-1437 GCA_051382335.1 Deltaproteobacteria bacterium TL4 | reverse complement strand
GTTTCCCGCCAGTGCCGCATGATCGGTTCCATAGCATTGAAAGCCAGTGGCTTTCCTATAGGGGACTTTCACCCCATCAGATCACGCCCATGCTGGGCGTACACAATTAGATGCACTGGAAAAAAACGCAGGCACTTTTTTCATCAAGGTTGGTTTTTCAAAGCGTTTTTTCCAGTGATCACAGCGTTGGGCAGCAAGCAACAGGAGGTATTTTGAAAGCAAGAGTCTACATTGAAACATCAGTAATCAGCTACCTCACGGCACGTCCTACAAACGACATTCGTGCCGCAGCCAATCAGAATGTTACTCTCGAGTGGTGGGAAACACAGCGGCCTAAATTTGATCTGCTCATATCAGAATTTGTAGTTGCCGAAGCCAGTCTTGGGCATCCAGAGGCAGCAGAGCGTCGTCTTGCAATCATTGCTGACATTATGGAGTTACAAGCGACTGAAGAGGTCAGGGTACTTGGTCAGGAACTCATTCGTCGTAATGCTCTGCCTGCAAAAGCTGAGATTGATGCATACCATGTGGCCATTGCCGCCGTGAACGGCATTGAATACCTGCTCACTTGGAATTGCGCCCACATCGCCAAGCCCATACTCGGCCAGCAATTGAAGCCACCTGTCGAGCACTTGGCTACGAGCCACCTATTATTTGCACACCGCAAGAACTAACGGAGGTTTAGACTATGTGGAAAGATCCTATTGTTGTAGAAACACGTCTATTAAGAGAGCAGTATGCGGATCAGTTTGGTCACAATGCTGACGCAATATTTCAAGACATCCTACGCAGGCAAGCCGCGTCAGGGAAACACCTAGTTTCATTTGAACCACGCAGGCCAGTTTCCATAAATGTTGCCGTTCAACAAGGTGATTCGACCATACGTTCTACTCCGTTGTGCTAAAGTAGAACAGTGGTTCATCTGTTCTGAGGTAGTCAATCCGACACTACAGCAGGACATTGTGCTTCCGAGCCTCCCCAACCATCGCATGCAGAGGACTGCGCCCCCGCGGTTTTTACGAAATTTTGAGTTGGTTTGTTCGTCCTCGCTTCTGCG
This sequence comes from Deltaproteobacteria bacterium TL4, assembly GCA_051382335.1. Lineage (GTDB taxonomy): Bacteria > SAR324 > SAR324 > SAR324 > NAC60-12 > JBBCAX01. Next base: position 380 of record JBBCAX010000410.1, on the reverse strand, counting down.
GGCTGTGGTGTTGGGCGCAGCCGCTGATGCGGGTCGTTGGGCATTTGAGAAGATAAGCTTCTTTTATGGGGAAGTCCAAACATACAATCATCGTATAAACGTCAGGGAAGTGGAGGCTGTCTGATGCGAAGGATTCCTGCTATTCTTACCCCCTGAGGCTATTGTCATTTTTTAAAAGCAAATTGGTATTAGGCCTCTTTCCCCAACAAATCATGTTATGCAGCATATTTCAGGAATATTAACAGGGAGGATTGTGACTTCTCGGCAAAAAATGTTGCATAATGATTTTTTTGATTTGATGTCGCAAAAATAAGAAGGAATTTGTTAGTTTATCCAAAATTTGATGTTCCCGTCTCTTGATCCAAAGGTGAGCACTCGAA
>JBBCAX010000409.1:0-1879 GCA_051382335.1 Deltaproteobacteria bacterium TL4 | reverse complement strand
TACTAAATAAAATAAGAACAGGGGAAGTAAAAATGCGTTCCAAACTGAATGTTTTAGCTGAAAAAATCGGTATAAGAAGTGGTGTAATCCTCTTATTTTTGGGTCTTATCATTCTTTCAGGATTGATTTCCTATTGGTTTAAACTAAACAGTGATTTGATATTCGGAGGGTACGCAAGATTTGGGCTTAGGATATTTACCCAAACACTTCCTTATACATTAGTAATCACATTTATTCTCCTTTTTCTTCTATTGAGTATAGTCCTAAGGAAGTTTGACATATCGTACAAAAAACCTTTTATTGCTGTTCTTTCGCTCATAATGGGTTTAGTTTTAATTCTGGGATGGTTTTCACTTAACAACCAATATGGGAAAAGATTCTATCAATACGAAGGAAGGTATTTTGGAATGGGAAGGATGATGAATGGTGCAAACATAGCAAATGGTCAGGTGATGCAAGTTGACGGAAATACTCTAATTCTAAATACTCAGGATGGAAAAACAGTTATGGTCACAACTTCAAACAATACTCATTACCCGTTTGGCACTCCAAAAGCTCAAGATATAATCCGCTCGGTAGGTGTATGGAATGGTGATTATTTTGAAGCGGTTGGTATCAGAGTTTTTGATGAGGATGATGTAAATGGAATGATTGGTAGAAACGGTATGGGTAAAATAATGAATGGACAAGGTAGAGGCAGATGGTCGCGATAGTTTGAATATTCTAAATTCATCTTATTTATTGATATAAAAACATAAAGAAAGGAGATTTTATTATGAAAAAAATAATTTATGTTCTGCCAATAGTTTTAATATTAATTTCAGTTTCCTTTGTCCAGGCGAAAAATGAATCAGGACAAAATACAAATACAGGAGGACAAACGCAACAACAAACCCAACAGCAGTTGGGAATTTCCCCATCTGCTACAGGAAACCAGGTGAGAAACCAGAATCAGGTTAATACCCAAAACCAGGAACAGGAATCCCAGCTTCAGGTAAATACGAAGGAGCAGGAAAATCTTGGACAAGGACAAAGAGAAGGACTGCAAAACAGAAATGAAAACGCTGTTGCCAATATGAGTGAAGTAGCAAAACAAGTCCAGCAGTTGTTACAGGTGAGAACATCTGGTGGAATTGGCGAACAGGTAAGACAAATTGCCCAGGAGCAAACCTCTGTCCAGACAAAGATACAGGACCAGTTAAACAAACTTGATTCAAAGGGAAAGTTCGCAAGACTTCTGACAGGCACCAATCACAAAACAGTAGAGAATCTGAAACAGGAGATAGTTTCAAATCAGGTAAGGATTGAACAGCTGTCAAAACTACAAAACCAGCTAACCAACCAAAGCGATATAACTATGGTTGCGGAAACCATCCAGGCTCTAACGGTAGAAAACATCTCTCTTCAGGAAAGAATCAATTCCGAAGAGCAGACAAAAAGCATGTTCGGATGGCTTTTCAGGTTTTTTAACCCCTAAGGTTTGTTTCGTTAAATATAAGGAAGCTATAAAATTTACGAGAAAATTTCCCTTCAGGATATGAAAGGATCATCCCCTTATAAAAATATTTATCCTAAAGGTAAATACCTTTTGGAAGATGTCCCCCCATGTGATGTATTTCTACCAAGGTTATGCCATTCATGGAGCCTACTGGCATCAGAACTTCGGTAGAGTTGCCAGCCATGGATGCGTCAACGTACCCTTTCCTTCTGCAGAATGGCTCTATAACTTTGCAATAGTCGGAACCAGGATTGAAGTCTACTGATTGAACTGAAATCTACTTCTATAGTAATTCAAAGCTTAAAGCACAGTTTAGAAAATGAATGTTACCCCCGTATTCTTTTTTTCTAATAATTGATATACTTTTAATATGAGTAAAGT
>JBBCAX010000408.1:0-22654 GCA_051382335.1 Deltaproteobacteria bacterium TL4 | reverse complement strand
TGTGTTCTTGGTGTTTTTAAAAAGTTTGGTGGGAAAAATATGAAAGAGAATCTTGATAATTGCAGGGACTCCGAACCCTTTTTTATGAATATACTTTGTCAAGTTGGTTTTTTATGAGAAAGCCGTGGGACAGCAGCCTATGATGGGGATGATGCATGGAATGGGCGGCACCCATTGTATGCCCGTAACAACGGTTCCAGCGGAAATGGCCAAGCGGCCAAATCCCATTGCCCAAACTCCGGAATCGGTGGTCAGAGGAAGCCTTGTTTTTAATGAAAACTGTGTTTCGTGTCATGGAAAGGAAGGAAGAGGTGATGGACCCGCCGCTGCGGGCTTCAATCCCAAACCTGCTAATTTGCTCGAAATGGCAAAAACTCGCGCAGATGGAGAATTAGCGTGGAGAATCACAAACGGCTTTAGCGCCATGCCCGCCTGGAACTCTGTCTTGAAAGAAGAGGATATTTGGCATGTGGTCAATTTTATCAAAACACTTCAGACGGTTCCTGTGCCAGAATCCGCATTGAAATAGCTATACGCCAAACAGGTAAGAAATTCATTTGCACTAGGGTTCGGCTTGGTTTAATCTGATGCGGGAAGAGCAATTATGAAAACTCAATGGAAATTTTGCCGATGGGCAGTAATCGTAGTCAGCTTTTATGTAGGGATAGGGAATCGGGAGGTACAAGGAGCACCTTATTTCTGGCCTTGGATGATGGGAATCATGATGTCTTCTCATGCGGTTTCAAGTTCCAGTTCTCCCTGTGCGTGGGGGCCTCATGGATGTCACGAGGAACAACAAGCTCTTCTGATAAAGAAGTTTCTTGAGGAATCTATGGCAAACCTTGAACAAGAAGCGGCTCAAGGAGGAGGAACTCACTTGGAAGCATGGGGACAGTTAATGGGTTGTCCCACGAAGTCTTATCCTGCTTTTGCTCTGGAAATTCAGCGTCATTACCGTGTTCTCTTCAATGAGACACAGCCATTAACGCTTCCCCAGCGCAGCCAAACTGTTTTTTCGCAAGTTGAGAATATTTTATTAAAGGACCCCAGTCTTTCCGATTGTTTTCTGGAGGGTTCGTGAAGGGGAAACTAGGCTTGTTGAAGGATACGTTGTGGAGGGACATGTCCCGGAGAAAGAGATTAAATGATTATTACCAAACGACCTGACCTTGCCGGAATTGCCGTTCCTGGAATGCCTCTTGGATCTCCTGGGATGGAGAGGAACTAAGAAAGATTCATTGAATGTGGTTTCCTTTGATTCACAAGGATAAACCAAAGTGTTTGCTCAATACCGTAATTAGGAAAAAATATGAAAACTTCATTACGATTCTATTTCCGATGGACAGGCTTTCTGTTGGTGGGATTGTTTTTGGTACTGGAGCCCTCAATCTCAAAATCGGAAGAAAAACCTGTAACGCTTCAGACTTTGCTGGAAGAGGCGCTTGAGCATAATCCCAACCAAAAAATTGCGGGCTTAATGGTTCAGGATGCTCAAACAGAGTCCAGTCAAGCTCGGAGTTGGGGCGATCCTGAATTGATGCTGGAACTAGGGATGAAGTCCTCCGTCAGCTTTTCTCAAATGCTACCTTACTGGGGTGAATCGGATGCGATGGAGCAGGCCGCTCAAGCTGGTGTTCAGGCCGCGCAAAAAAATGAGGATCAAGAAAAACTCCAGTTGCAGATGGAGGTCAAGCGGACCTGCTACGAAATCTGGAAATTAGCAGAAGTTCTCGAACTGCTAAAAGAAAATCAGGAAGTGATTGAACGCTTGGCAACCTTGGGAACCGCAGATATGAAAGATTCCGGTACAACACTTCAAAGTGTGCTCAAAGCGCAGGCTCAAGCAGGACAAAATGCTTATGATCTGGTGTTGACCAGCGAACGACTCATCAGCGCCAAAGTTCGGCTGAATACTTTGTTGGGACGTGATTCGACCTCACTGATAGGAGCGGTCGAAATACCTTCTGCCCCTGTTTTCAATAAAAAACTGGAAGAGGTCGTGAACTTGGTATTGCAAAAAAATCCTGAATTGGCACAAATTGAGGCTCAACGATCCCAGACCCGGTCTCGCGCTGAATCCGCAAAAGCTCGTAATTACTTTCCAGCCGCGACATTAGGCGTCACTTACAGCCAGGATGCAGAAAAAACAGACACGATGTTGAAGGTCGGCCTGAATTTGCCTTTTCTCAGTTCACGTAATCCAGCACTGACTCAGCAAGCGCAGTTGACCGATCAAATGGCTGTGTTGAGATACCAGCAAAAAAACTATGATTTGAGACAGGAAGCGACCCAGATGTATTACCAGGTCCTTAATGCCCAACGCTTGAAAATCTTGTTCCAGGAATCGCTTTTACCCCAAGCGGAGCGTTCTTATGCGGTTGCAGAGCAAGCCTTCAGGGCACAGCAACAGGAAGCTATGGCCGTTCTGGAGACACGCAATGTTCTGCTTAATTTTCGTATCAGCTACGTTCAGGCTCAGGTTGATTATCTCAAAGCTCTGGCTGAACTGGAAGCCTTGAGCGGCGGACATCTTTAGGAAACAAGGAGCTTTATGAAATTCCCCTTATTTGACGGCAAATGGTTCTTTCTGAGTGTGCTTTTGTTGATCCCAACCCTGCTTGGAGCGCAGTCTCCTTTGCCAGAGCACAAGGCACAGGTATTGCTGGAACGTCAGCGCAGTGAAGAAGTTCCTGTTCACTGGAACGAAGCTGTAAAAAAACTCATGGCGGCTACTGAACAGGAAATTTTGAAATCGTTGGAGCAGCAACCGCTGGGCATGGAAACCGCGTTGGCGTTGGTATGGAAACGACATCCGCACCTTAACATGATGCGCAGGCAATGGGATGCCGCCATTCAGGAATACTCACAACTGGAGGGGTTGATGGACACCTTGGGTGTTTATGGCCAATATCTGAGTCAGCCTACCGGGATGGGTAACAACAGCAAAGAAACGCTACAGCAACAATATCCTTTTCCGGGGGTCTTGAGTCTGCAAAATAAAATTACCGCCATGGATATTACCGAAGCCTCCGTTATGTATCAAATCGAATTGCGCGATTTGTGGATCGAGGTTCAGAACCTTTATTTTGAAGCACAATTTGAACAGGAACGTTTGAGTGCGATTCAGGAAAATCTTCAGCTTCTGAGTAATATTCATAAAACCATTTCGTCCAATTACAGCACTGGAAAGAACAGTTTTTCCGAGGTTTTAAGCATCGAAGTGCAGCGTGAAGAACTGGAAGAAGAACGCAAAACCGTGCAGGATGAACTGGAAACGCTCAGGGCTAAACTCGATAGCATGATGAATTTCCCTACGCTATTGTCGTGGCAATGGAAATATGATGCCGCACATGCAGAGCCCTCAGTGAATCAAAAAATCAGTGTTCCCGAAGTCAATGAACAGGAACTTACCTTGCAGCTTAAGCAAATCCGGTTTCAACGCTTGGAACAATTAGTAGCACTCGAAAAAGAGGTTTTGATTCCAGGTCTTTCTCCGGCCTTAGCCCTGAGTAATCCCCTCAGTTCCAATGAAATGAAGACCACCTCTATGGCAGAAACACCTCCTCCCTCTGCTTTTTTTGGGCAAGGTGCGGCCTATTTGAAAGAACTCCAACTCAAACAGGATGCCGCAAAATATGAATACGAAGCGGAAAAAAATCGTTTATTTGTGGAAATACAGGAGGTTGTCAGAGATGTTAATAAAGGTTTGAGGGAAGTCACGCTCTATAAACAGACCATCCTTCCCAAAGCCAAGCAGGTGATTCAGGTAGGTACTGCGGAGTACGCCTCAGGTAAAACCGATCTGGTGATGTTGTTACGCTCACAGGAAACTCTGCTGCAACTACAAACCCAGTTTCATGCGGCACACCGAATGGTGCTGGAAAAGCAGCTTCAGTTGCGGAAGTTATTGGGGCAATCTGTTTTGAGTGAGGGCCATGAAGCTTTAAGTCAGGAGCATCATGACCTTGATAGTCTGTGATACTGGTTCTAACAAATAACCCTGCAAATTGTGAGGACATCCCATAAATTATAAGGGCGGTCCTCTCTTTCAATGCTTCTAATGCGCTCTGCGGTCATGAATCAAACCGATTTATTAGGTGCCAATTTACGGGAGGCCCTGTTGATCCGAGTAAAAATGAACAAAGCGAATTTGAAGCGTTGTTCACAGCAATAGGAAATTCTGAAAAAAGTTTCAAGTTACATTTGACAACGTCATCTTCGTTTGTTCTATAAGAAGTAGTCAATCAAGCGCTAAGTGTAGCGAAAAGGTTAATCATCAAAACGATGAAAGGTTTCATTATGCAAAGAGGTATAATATGAAGCAGTCTATTGGATTTTTTGAAAGTGTGAAGGTTCTTCGTAGAACCCTGGTAATTATGTTAATGGCTTTAATCGTTCCAACGATGGGAGTCGCAAAGGTGATCAATGTCTGTACGGATGAAAATACTTGGTACCCCTTTACGTACGCGGAAGAGGGAAAGTCGGTGGGAGTTCACGTTGATGTAGTGGATCAAGCCCTAAAAAATCTGGGCCACACGCCGCAATTCAAACCTGTCCCTTGGGCACGCTGTTTAGACGATGCTGAGAGGGGAAGGGTTGATGCGGTTGTTTCTTCCTCTTACAAAGAGGATCGTGCAGCGTTCGCTTACTATCCCACTGACGCAAAAACCGCGCAAAAATCAAAATGGAGAGTCACACAAGCGGAATATGTGATTGTTACTTATAAAGAGGATCCTTATGTGTACAAGGGGGATGTGAGCACGCTGCCAAAACCTGTTCGGGTTCCTAAAGGCTATTCCATTATTGCGGATTTGGAAAAACTGGGGATTGCCGTCGATGCGGCAAAAGGCGATCAAAACAACTTTGCAAAACTGATTCGTGATAAAAAGGGGGTTGTGATCACACTTCCAGGGTCTGCAGAATTATTTAACAAGAGTGAAAGCTTCAAGGGTATGCTGAAAGTTTCAGAACAACCTTATACGTCAAAATCGTACTACATGATTTTTTCCAAGCAGTCAAAATTGACGGAAGCCGAGCGTCAGGCGATCTGGGATGAAATCGTGAAGGTTCGAGAGAACGAAGACGTTTATAGCAAAATCATATCCAAATATTAAGCAAGCCACGTTTCCCCCGTCTGGCTCCTGAAGGGATGGATTTAAAATATCGTGACTGGTTCACCCCTGTTTTTATGCTGTTTACAAGTTCAGGGGCCAGAACCGGTCCAGAAGAACACCCAACCAAATCACGACAACATTGGCTAAGCCTAAAAAAACCGCGGTACTGCCTACATCTTTGGCGACTTTAGCAAGAGGATGTTCTTCGAAAGAGATGCGGTCAATGGCGGCTTCCACGCCTGTGTTGAGCAATTCAATGGCCAAAGCGATGAGCATACTCCCAATCATCAAGGCTTTCCCCGTCCAGGAGACAGGCAGCATGAGCGCGATAGGGGCCAGCACCACAGCCTGCCATATTTCCTGCTTGAAGGCTTCTTCGACACGATAGGCATGTTTGAAACCTTCCAAGGAGTAAGTAAAGGCTTTTCTAAAGCGTTCCCAGCCTGACGCGGCATAAGGATGTTGCTTTAATTGATTTTCCGGAGATATTTTTTTTTGTTCCATAAATCAAACTCTGAGAGTGGCATTCAATTCATGTTTGAGCCGGTTAATGATCTTGTTCCGAACTTCTTCAACATCATGATCGCTGAGAGTTCTTTCAAACGATTGATACGTGAGAGCGTAGGCTAAACTCTTCTTCCCTTTCCCCACTTGGGCTCCTTCGAAAACATCGAAAAGCACAACTTTTTGCAGTAAAGGCCTACCGACTCTATAGATGAGCGGTGTTACCATTTCCGCAGGCACATGCTCATCCACGACAAAAGCGAGATCCTCATAAATGGGAGCATAATTGGAAAGAGGAGACATGGGATGATTGTCAACCCAGTGCTTCAGGATCGAATCCAAATTCAGTTCCAAAACACAAACCGGTTGGTCGGGCAGGTCAAAAGATTTTCCAAATTTTGGGTGTAACTCCCCTAAATACCCCCAAGACTCGCCATGACTCACAAGCTCCGCACAACGCCCCGGGTGATAAGGGTGAATGCTTCTTTTTTTCCACACTACATTTTGAATGTGCAGCCCTCTGAATAAACCTTCGACAACGCCTTTGAGGTCAAAAAAATCGACTTTTTCCTCATTCTTTGAATTAAGCCAGCAGGAAGCAACCCGATTTCCTGTCATCAGGATGCTAAGGCGAAGAGGCTCATTCGGTAGCAACTGTCCCTCTTCAGGGTGAAAAACAGAACCTACTTCAAAAATACCAATTCGACTGTGAAATCTGATATTTTGCTGTGCTGTGGTCAAGAGTCCAGGCAGTAAATTCCGACGCAGGTGTGCACGTTCTTGAGAAAGCGGATTTTTTAATACGACAAAATGAGAGGGATCCAAAGTACCTTCCGGACTGAGCCTTATTTCTTTTTGAACATCCGTAATGGAATAGGTAATCACTTCATCCAGCCCTGAACTCACCAACAAGTCACGTATTTTTTCTGTCCCCAGCAGTCTTCTGTTTTCACGCTGAGGCGGAAGTTCATCTTTTATCATACTGGCAGGTATGCGGTTATATCCATAGATACGAACTACCTCTTCAACCAAATCCGCGGGAATTTGAATATCCATTCGATGACTGGGAGCTTTGACTTTCATGGGGATTGAAGGCTCAACTTCAAATTCCAGCGCACTCAGGATGCGGGTAATTTCAGCAATCGGAATTTCAACGCCCAACAGTCGTTTGAGATAGGCGGGATCCAGGGACAAGTAGACGGGTTCCTTTTTCTTCACGTATAAATCCCCATAAACAGGCTCGATCGTTCCATCCGCATACTCTTTCATGAGCTGTATCGCCCTAATCGCCGCAATTAAGGGCAATTCCGGATCCAGTTGCTTTCCAAAACGTTCACTGGCTTCGGTTCTCAGTTTCAGGAGTTGTGAGGTTCTGCGGTTATTTAGAAATTCAAAACTTGCTGATTCCAAAAGCACATCCACCGTGTTCGCAGAGACTTCCGTTTCGCCTCCACCCATGATCCCCGCAATCGCAATGGGTCCAACGCTGTCCGCAATCAGCAGCATTTCCGTGTCCAACGCTCTTTCTTCCTGATCAAGCGTTGTTATTTTTTCTTCTGCTCGCGCTTGGCGAACGATGATCGTTGGAACATGAACACTGGCTCTCTTTTGTAATAATTTATAGTCAAACGCATGCAGCGGTTGACCATATTCCAACATGACATAGTTGGTAATATCCACGATGTTATTAATCGGTCGCATTCCACAGCGTAAAAGTCGCTGCTGCATCCAGAAAGGTGAAGGACCCACCTTGACATTACGAATCAATAACGCTGAATATCGAGGGCATAAGTCAGGATTTTCGATTTTGAGATGAATATAGGGTGGCTGAGCGGAGGTCGTCACCGCCTCTACCAGATTTTGAGGTACGGTGCTTTTATCCATGTTCAAGGCACATAACGCCGCTGTTTCCCTGGCAATGCCCAGAATGGACAACAAGTGACTGAACCCTCCTTTGATATCAAAATGAAGAACAGCATCTCCGAGATATTCTTTTAATGAGGTTCCGGTTGGTGCCTCATTGGGTAGGATCATCACCCCTTCATGCCTCTCTCCCAACCCCAATTCCAATTCTGAGCAAATCATCGCTTCAGAACGAACGCCACGGATCTTGGTTGGTTTGAGACTGACATATTGTTTTCCTGTTCCTCTGTGAGGGTCAACAAACAGAGCTCCGGAAAGCGCTAAGGGAACCTTCAAGGAATGCTCTGGCAAGTTGCCTTCGTAAGCTTTAAGGTTGGGCGCTCCGGAAACCACCTGGATAGGTTCCGCTGCCCCATAATCGACAGTCACGATATAGAGCGAATCGGCGTTGGGATGTGGTTGAACCTCTAATATTTTACCCACATAAAACAGGCCATCTTCCCATTTTTCACCAATGTTTTCGATGGTTTCTACTTCAAGACCCGCGATAGTCAGGCGTTCTGCTAATTCCTCAGGACTGATCGAGATTTCAATATAATCTTTTAACCAACTAACCGGAACCAATAATGCCATAATTGTCCTTCATTGTGTGAGTTCATTACAGGGGAACAAGAGTTAAAATCGAGGCTGTTTTAGATCTAAAGCGTTAGAACTTCGCAAAGATCGAGAGGAAAGGCAAGTCAGATTCTCGCCTGCTGTAAATATTTACAATCGAGAGTAATAGGGGATGTTTCCTTTTTTTGAGTCCACGAAACGTATCCTGTTTAAATTTTCTGGTAGTCAACAATTCTTCAAATATCGCCTTGCATAAGTATTTTAAATTCCGTAAAAAGTCCTCCTATAGATGTTCATTAACCTTTGCTCAAATACGCTCGTTATTATCGAAGAAATCGTCCCTCCAAAAAAAAAGACATCCAGGTTGATCGGGAAGAAATTTGTCTGGTAGATCCTAGTCAATATGTTTTACAAGGACGTCACCACAGAAATTGATGAAAAATTATTTGCATGCCTATTTTCTGAGTGATGGACGTCCTAATGCCTCAATTCGTCTCTTAGTCTCCATGATGATCATCAAAGAAGGTTATAAATATTCTTATTTTTCTCTTTTTGCTCAAAATTATGAAAGCCTAGGGTTAGGCAATTGAAAAAAAAATCGCCATTTTTTAGAGAAACTCAGAGCTTTTGTCATTTAATATTCATTCTCTGTATCTCTGTGGCAAATACCCACTGAATGGTTACGAAAAATAACGTATTTTTTAAGGGGTGGCCAAGTTCTCCTGTGACTGCGAAAATGAAACTTTCTAATTTTTACCGGTTTTGAATTATGCGTATTAAAAGTCTAAAAGCCGCGGGGTTTAAATCTTTTTGTAATCCTATTGAAATTAATTTTCAACAGAATGGCATTACCGTGATTGTGGGTCCCAATGGCTGTGGAAAAAGTAACGTGGTGGATGCGATTCGATGGGTTTTAGGCGAGCAACGGGTCAAGCATCTTCGTGGCGGGGCCATGGAAGATGTTATTTTTGCGGGGAGTGAATTTCAAAAACCACTGGGTATGGCTGAAGTGACCTTAACCTTCAGCAATACGGAGGGGGATATTCTGCCTAAATATCAGGAATATACAGAAATCGCGGTCACCCGAAAATTGTATCGTTCGGGAGAGAGTGCCTATTTACTCAATAAAACCCCCGTCCGGCTTAAAGATATCCGCGAGCTTTTTATGGATACCGGGGTGGGAAGTAATGGATATTCCATTATTGAACAGGGCAGGGTTGGAGAAATTGTCAGTGCGAAACCACAAGACAGACGCTTGTTGATTGAAGATGCCGCGGGGATTGTTAAGTTTCAAACGAAACGTCTCTCCGCAGAAAAAAGGATAGAAGAAACGGAGCAAAACCTGCACCGGGTTGTGGATGTGCTTCAAGAACTCAATCGGCAGGAAGAAGCCCTACGGGATCAAGTTGAAAAAGCAAAAACCTACATTGAGGTACGAGATAAAAGTCAACTTGTGGACCGCCAACTTTCAACACTTCGTTGGAAAAACGCCTGGGATCGTGAACAGGAAGCCGCGCAGTCTATAGAACAATATAAAGCGCGACAACTCGAACTCCAGAACCAAAAAGCGATTCAGGAAACAGATCTTGAACGCCTGGAATTAGAGCAACTCCAACGGGAAAAGCAACTTGACGCTTTGAAAGAAGCTATTTTTCAAAAAGAGCGGGAAATTCAAGAAGCGGAAAATGAACGGGCTCTGGAAAAACAAAACCTTGGTAATTATCAGGAATGGATAAAAAAACACGACCAGGAATTGGAGGAATTAAACTCAAAACTCAAGGGGTTAGCGCAAGCTCAGGAAACGGCTGAACACAAAGTAAATGAGTTATCGAAGCAGCATCAAAAACTGCAAAACAAAGTTCAGGAAATCGACGATTCAAAACATGAAGAAGAAACGATACTTCGGGATTTGACGGAAGAGTTGCGGGAATTTCAAAGCCGTTTACTCAAAATTCATACGCAAATCACGAATCAGACCAACCAAAAACATTTTCTGGAAGAACGCCTTGAAAACTTGCAGGAAAGGCAGGAACTTCTGAAAGAACAGGAACGGTCCAGCCAAAAAATGAGTGAGGCGGCAAACCTGAAACTTCAAGAAAGCCAAGGTAAAGTTGGAGAAACGCAAAGTTGTCTGGACGGCATCAAAGCCGAAGTCAAAAAACTATTGCAGCAAAACGTTGAACTGAGCCAGTTGATGGAGCAAAAAGCAAAACGAGTCCAGGAGGCTCAATATCAGTACCATACGACCCTTTCCCATTTGGAATCCCTTGAAAAAATACAAACGCAATATGAAGACTTTAGTGACAGTATCAAACAATTAATTCAGCATTTCCACGAGGTTCCTGAAGACAAGGACCGCCTGGGGGTGCTGGGGTTATTAGCGGACTTCATTACCATTTCTTCTGAAAATATCCCCAAAGTCACCCCTGTTATGACCGAGTGTTTGGAGTGGGTGATCGTCAAAAATTCCAGTTTTCTACAAGAAATTGAGTTTTTTTTAAAAGCCAAAGGTTGGGGCCAACTCACTTTTGTCGCTGTGAATCCAGTGCTTCAAACCGCAACCGTCCCACATTCGGGGCAGGCCCTGTCAGACTTCATTCAATTTGCGCCTGTCATCCATAATTGGGCCTCCTCACTTTTTAAAAATATCATTTACACGACAGAACCCAATCATTTGTGGACCAAGGTACTTTCGAATAATGAGGAGGCCTCCTTTCCTTTAGAGTGGGTTTCTGAACAGGGAACTTATGTGACTCACCATAAAACCGCGAAAATTGGAAAAATTCAATCAGCGTCTTTTGGTTTCATAGAAAGACAAAACCAGATTGAAAGCCTCAAACACAAAACCTCGCTCTTGCTGGAGCAGTGTGAAATTCTTGAGCAAAACCTGACACAATTGCAAACTCAGAAACACGCTCATGAGAGCAAAATTCAACAACAACAAAGTTTTCAGCATGAAACGGAATTAAGCCTGTTGAGTTCTCAAAAAGAACAAGAGCATCATCATTTGGAGTTAAAGCGGGCTCAGCAATTGCGGCAACAACTGCAGTCGGAGGTTAACGGACTTCAAAATGAAATTGCCAACACCAGGCAGAAGCAGGAACAAACGCTGGAAATGCTTCAAGCTCATGAACAGGAACGGGTACAGTTAGAACATGAAACGGATCGGCACCACGAAAAGATTGAAATTCAAAAAAGAAATGTTGAAGAATTTTCCGAAGAATTACTCACACACCGGGTGGGACTCACCGAAGCCTTTGAACAGTTAAAAAGCACACAACACACCAGCCATCGTTTGAAACAAGAAATTCTTGAAGGTCAGTCCCGCTTAAAACTTTTAGAGAAATCCCACCAGGAGTATCAGGCGGAGATACTTCAAAGCCAAAAAATTATTGAGAACTGTGCCAACAAGTTCAGTTTGTTGATTCAAGAAAGAGCTCAGTTAAAAAATCTGTACCAGGAGCAATCCGGGGTCTACACCGCAGTACATCAAGAGCACAGTGAGCTTAATACCCACTTGAAAAAGGCGCAACACGCGCTTGATGAGGCACAAAAGCATCTTCATGAAGAGGAGCTAAAAGTCACAGAACAGCGACTTCAACGAGTACAACAGGAAGAGCAGTTGTTACAAACTTATGCGCAAACGCCCCAAGACCTGCTCAAGGAAATCGATCTTGAACCATTGAAAGAAAGCGAACTTGCAGGAAAACTCAGAGTCCTGCGAGCCAAACTCAATACCATGGCCAATGTCAATTTAACGGCACCTGAGGAATATGAGGCACTGACGGAACGGATCACCTTTCTTACCCAGCAATCGGATGATTTGAACAAAGCCATAAAAGACCTCGAAGTAACTATCCGTGAAATCAATGCGGAATCACGTCGGCGTTTTAAAGAAATGTTTGAGCTGGTTAATAAAAATTTTCAAAGTGTCTTTACCACCTTGTTTGGCGGCGGTGAAGCCCGAATGATTTTGACTGAATCTTCAGATGTGCTTGAAGCAGGAATAGACATTGTGGCGCAACCTCCCGGTAAAAAATTACAAAATATTAATTTGTTATCTGGAGGCGAAAAAGCCTTAACCGCCATCTCCCTCATTTTTGCCATCTTCATCAATAAACCCAGCCCCTTTTGCTTACTGGACGAAGTGGATGCGCCTCTGGATGATGCCAATGTCGCAAAGTTTAACAGGATGATCCAACAGATGACCAGTGACTCCCAGTTTATCGTCATTACGCATAATAAAAAAACCATGGAAATTGGAAATCTGCTCTATGGAATTACCATGGAAGAGCCTGGCGTCTCTAAAACAGTTTCCGTAGAATTTGAGGAAGCGGTAGCTGAACCCTCCTCAAAAAAATAAAATCCTCAAATATTGCTTTACATTCCTCATCCGGAACTCGTATCTAATAAGAGACAAGTATTGATTCATGTTTTTGTTTAACATGTTATTTTGAGCCACTATGATACAGAAGGAGAAAGTATGAATTCGTTTATTGCGTTCCCAATTTCGTCAGAATTGTCCGGACGTCTGTCTGAAGCGCTGAAGAATGTGAGGCTGGATCCTCCCGAAAAGAAACACACGGATTTGGTATTGGGTGTTGTGATTGATATGACGGATGCGGGGATTGAATTTTACTATGAAGGATTGACCAATCGTTTTGGCTTGACGGGTTGGGGTGTCAAAATCGTGAGTGGTGCCATGAAAACGGTGAAAGGGGGCTTGCACATGATGATCCGCAAGGTTGCGAAAGGCTTGAGCAACGAGCAGTTTCACCCTTTGATGGGATTTCTGGAAGAGTTGCACCTGGAACAAAATGAAAAATCCTATGTTGCCTTTCCCATCTCCAATAAGTTGGGCGAAAACTTGAAAAAGGCGGTTCAGCTCATTAAGACAGAACCAGGAAAAAAAGAGAATATGCCTTTTATCATAGAGGTGGTTATCGAATTATCGGACGCCGGACTGGAATTTTTCTTTTTGGAAGGCGCAAGAAGATTGGAAGTTGGAAACTGGGGTACCAAAACTATGAATTTTGGGACAATGATTGCCTCCAAAGCCGTGCATTCAATGATCAATAGCCTTGTTCCTTCTTTACAGGAACATCAATTCGAGGCGTTAACGGTGTTTGTTGAGGAAATCTTGTTTCAAGTTTAGAAACGCGTTAATAACAATGTCTCATCTAAAAATACGAAAGGAGAGAAACTATGTTTCTTGAAGTAAAAAATATCCCTGGTTTGTCTGTGGTTGGAAAGGCTCCGATTGGCATGGAGCACGGAGGGTTTTATCTCAATTTAAGCCACATGCTCTTTGTTAAAATTGAAAAAAACACCATTAATTTTTATACAAATGAGCTGGTATTTCATTTGTATTTTGAAAAAGAAGCCATGGCAGAATATGAACGTTTAAAAAAAATCATCCTGAAAAAAGAACTCCTGCTTACCTGACAGGGGGATGATGAACCTAGCGGGAAAGCGTGATATTCATAGTTATGCGGCCGAATCTTGATCGTATTCGAAATCCTGATCGGATATGTGAATCCCATGGATTGAGATTACGATTAAGAAAATTTACGGCCCCGCCTTAAATAAGTCGCCCGGGAATGGAGAGTGGTCCAGATAAGTTTTTTCTCCGGGGCGAAGCAGACATCAGACCGGAGGAATGGATCGCCAAATCAAGCCCTTGTTATTTTTTTTTCATTATCGATCGCCAACCGGTCGCGGGGACGAAAGTCGGTCTCAGAAGTCTATTCACGGTTTTAGCATGTTCCGTGATGTAAAAGCACTCCGGATCTTCCTCCAATACAATCTCCAGAATGGCTTCCAGATCACGGCGACGGCACACAACATTCAACTCGGTTACCGTGCCTTCCGTCCCTTCTCCGATAAAGGTGGTTACTTCTTGTCCCTGTTCACGTAGACGCGTCGCTATACTTTTTCCCGCATGACTTGTGAACACGGTCAGAATAACATATCCCAAGGCTATCTTGTTCTCCAACATGATTCCCACAGCGTTTCCTGTGGCAAACCCTAATGTGAAAAAAATAATCAAAATAGGAGAAGAGTTGACATTTTGAATCACCGTAGAAAAGACAGAGATCCAAATTAACATCTCAATAAATCCTAAAATAAAAGCCAGCTTGACTCTTCCCTGGATGGTCACAATCGTTCGCAATGTTCCCAGGGACACATCAATGATTCGTGATATGAAAATAAGTATTCCCATGAATAATATTTCAAGTGTCATCATGAAGCTCTTCTAACGGTAATTTTTTCAATGCCGCCTATTTCCAGCGCAAGAACAGGAGGCTCTGCTTAAGGCGAGACAACATTTCATGTAGTGTGTCGCCCTAAAAAGCTTAGGGTTGGATCATTCTCAGTATCTGTTTAAAATGATCTGTGGACGCTTTTAAGCGGTCTTGATAGACCGGTACCGGGGGACAATGGGTTAACACGAAATAAGCAGTATCCAACACATTTTTCCAGCGAGGATTTTTCGGTAAGGTTTGGAGGTGGAGATAACGATCCAAGGTTTTAGTATGAAAACGATCCCGATCGAGGTACGCTCGCCAAATTTGACTTTCTTCAGCTAACTGTATTTTGGTTTTCTGGGTTGTGACCTCCCAATATTCCAAAGAGGTGGTCATGATTTCCACCATCGTTTCACGCATTTCCAAGCTTTGAGCTTTTACCGTCAAGGGTTCTGATAATTCATTTAAATACTGATTAAAGTCTTTTAATTTCAGGGTGATATCCTGATTTTGATTGGGTAAGAGTTGAAAGATTTCCGAAAGGCCTTTCTCCAGAGAACGAATCTTTTGCTTCTGCGTATCAATTTTATTCTTCCACGCAAGGGGAATCCGGGGTAAGCGTTTCGAAATTTTTCCAGACGCAAAAGTTCGCATCTCAACAATGAGGGAGAGGGTTCTTTCTTTTTCCAAATTCGAGACGATGATCAAAGCTTGTGTCTCAAACTTTTCCCGTGTTTTTTTTTGAAGGGTCACTTTGACCGTTTGTCCTGTTTTATTAAAAAGGTCTTGCGTCTCAAAAGACATCAACTGATCCAGTGTCTGCCCATAAATTTCTTTAAACGCATACCCCGATAATTTTTCCGCGTTCTGGTTAAAAAAAATGATTTTGTAAGTGGCATCAATCGAAACAATGGCTTCATCCATCGAATCTAAAATCAGTAACAAGCGGCTTTGAGAAACACGCAAATCATCTTCAATCTTTTGACGACGTCTGATTTCCTGGAGTAATTCTTCCTGGTAGTGTTGGACTTCAAGTACATTTTCGATACGGGCCTGAAGAATGACTTCACTGACAGGTTTTCTGAGAAAGTCTGCGGCTCCCAGTTCAAAGCATTGTTTCAAAAGGGAGTCATCAGGATCGGTGGTTAACATGATTACGGGGAGTGCCTGAAGGGATGGTTGGATTTTGATATTCTTCAGTAGCGTTTTGCCACTGGTTTCTTCTAAATGAACGTCCAATAAAAGCAAATCAAAGGCTTCTTCCTGTAAGCGATTAAACAAGTACTCAGAACTGGTGAGCATGGACACCGAATATCCTAAATGAGTCAACGTCTTTTGAATCTGTTCCAGAAATGTAAAATCATCATCAAGAATCAAAATATCTGCTTTTGAAGTCATATTAACCTAAAGGGGAGGGGCAGGGGAACCGCAGCGATGTTCCACGAGTTGTTTGTATTCGTTCTGTGAACCCTGTCTCACAACACGTTAAATTAGCGCACTTCGTGCGGACTTTTCAGACTCGTTCCCAAGCTCCGGCTGGGGAATGCCTTGACTGAAGCTCCCGCTTCATTCCTGGGAAGCAGAGCTTCCATGTCGTTGAGTTCTCGAGCTGGAGCTTGGGAACTAGAAAATGGAAATTCCTATGAGAACGCCTATTTCTCGTACAGCCACCTAACAACTGAGTTCCTTTAGAATTTCTTTTCCCCCATGCTCCAAAAGATACGCGGCAACGGCTTTCCCTAATTCTTCTGCGCGAGCTCTGGAATCGGAAGCTTGAAAGCGGATGACCCGTTTTCCATCAGGTTGTGCGACCAGGGCATCCAGGTGGAGTTGATTGCCTTCAAGCACGCAATGTCCCGCTAACGGAACTTGGCAGTTTCCTTCCAATTCATTGAGCAGCGTGCGTTCTGCTCTGAGACAATCCGCAGTATCCAGATGATGTAAATGTTGGATATAGGAGAGCGTTTTGCTATCACCGATACGGGATTCAATCCCCACAATGCCTTGAGCGATCGCGGGCAGCATTACCGAATGTTGAATCACTTCCGTAATATGCTGAGCTAATTCTAAACGGTTCAGACCCGCGACAGCCAAGATCGTCGCGTCAAAATTGCCTTGCCGCACTTTTTCCAAACGGGTGGGAACGTTCCCCCTCAGGATTTGAATCTGTAAATCAGGACGATAATGTTTCAATTGGGAGCTCCGTCTCAAAGAACTGGTTCCCACTAGTGCGTTGGGAGGCAAATCATCAAGCTTCTGATAGCGGGGTGCCACTAAAGCGTCCCCGGAATGTTCTCTGCGGGTGACCACCGAAATTTCCAGTCCGTCGGGCAACATTCCAGGCATGTCTTTCATGCTATGGACCGCGATATCGGCAGTTCGGTCGAGCAATGCCTGTTCCAGTTCCTTGACAAACAAACCTTTTCCGCCAATCTCCGACAGAGCCCGATCCTGAATACGATCACCGGTTGTTTTGATTATGATCAATTCACAGTCAACTTCTGGAAAGCGCTCAAGAATCTGTCGACGTATCCAGTTTGCCTGCCATAAGGCGAGTTGACTTCCACGCGTAGCAATTTTTAATTTTGAAGAAGACATGAAGCTATCTGTTCTGAAGGTTATGATGTTGATTTTCTTCCACTTAAAACTTTCAAGGGAGGCGTTTTTGATTTTTCCAAAGTAAGCGACGTTGGCGACAGTTCAAAAATTTCAATAATAGATTCCAGATACAATTGCATATCGTCTTGTTGCCCCACTTGTTTGAGATTGCAGGTGGGTTTATGCAGAAGTTTATGAACCACATTATGGACGAGCCGTTCAACAAGCTCTATCTGGTCAGGAGAAAAGTCTTTGAGTTTCGAGGACATTTTTTTCAGTTCATTTTCAGCGATTCCGTGAAACTGCCCTCTTAGTGAGCGAACGGTGGGCAAGGTGTTTTGAACTTTAAACCAGGCCTGCACATTATGAACTTCTTCTTGAATGAGGACGAGTGCTTTTTGTGCTTGCTGCTCACGAACGATCTTGTTTTGATCGACAACGGTCTGCAAGTCATCAATGTCATAGCAATAAACATTGTTGAGTTCATTAATTTGAGACTCAATATCTCGGGGAACCGCAATATCAATGAAAAACATCGGTCGTCCTTTCCGTTGTTTTAAAATGCTTTTTACCATCGGGAAGGTGACCACAGGTTTACTTGCGCCTGTGGAACCTATGACGATATCCGAGTGAATCAAATACTCTGTCATCTGCTCAAAACGGATTGCGGAACCTTGATATTTTTCTGCCAGGGATACGGCGTTGCTGAAAGTGCGGTTGGTCACTAACAGGCGGGAAACTCCACTTTTGATCAAGTGTCTTGCCGCCAACTCTGCCATTTCTCCAGCGCCAATAATCATGACCGTCTGATTGGAAAGGTCTTCAAATATCCTCTTTGCCAACTCTACCGCGGCAAAACTAATGGACACCGCGAAATTTGCGATCTGAGTCTCGGTACGGACCCGTTTTGCGGTGGAAAAGGCTTTTTGAAACAAGTATTTACACAAGCCTCCTAAAAACAGCGCTTCATCAAATTGCAAATACGCGTCTTTGAGTTGTCCCAGAATTTGCGGTTCGCCCAATACCATGGAATCCAGGCTGCTGGCCACTTTGAAAAGGTGCTCTACCGCTTCCAGATCATAAATGGTATAAGAATAATCCGCTAATTGCTTGATTCCCCAGAACAGGCTCAGATGTTGGAGCAATTTATGCGTATTTTCCAGGGGTTGGGCTGACTTGAAATACAACTCGGTCCGGTTGCATGTGGATAAAATAAGGAGTTCATCCAAAAGGAAATTATTTTTTAGTTCTGTCGCTAAGTGCCTCCTTTGTTCTGGAGGCAAAGACAGCAACTCTCTAACTTCAATGGGGGTTTTTCGATAGTTCCAACCTAAAACAGCAAACTTCATAAAGGCATTTTTGTTAAATTTTTTTTAAGGACTCTCTCTTCACCGTACATTCAAAGTGAGGTTCTTTGAATATTATAAAAATAATTGAAAATTCCATAGACAAGCTGCGATTTATGCTTTAAATACTCAACAGTACGTCTAAAATAATATAATTTTCTCATAACTCAAGTTAGTTATTAACGAACTATGGTCCGATACTTTGCCAAATGGGTGACACCCAACCAATTGACCGTCTTACGGATATGCATGATTCCCGTAATTTACCTATTAATTGCTCTGGACACTCCTTTTTATCTAAACATTGCGGCGGTCCTTTTTACCTTTGCGTGCATGACCGATTATTGGGATGGCGTGTTGGCAAGGTTTCAAGGTATTTCCTCTGATTTAGGTAAATTATTGGATCCTATCGCCGATAAGTTGCTGGTTTCCACGGTACTGGTACTGCTGGTAAGTTTAGAGCGTGTTTCTCCAACGATTGCCGCAATTCTCATTGCACGGGAGTTTACGGTGTCAGGTCTGCGTTCAATTGCGGTGACTGAAGGCGTTGTGATTCAGGCGAGTCCCATGGCAAAGATAAAAACTATTGTACAAATGATTTCTATCGGTTTTCTGATTGTCCATCACCCGACCTTTGGAATTCCCGCGCATACGATCGGAACGATATTTCTGTGGATCTCCCTGCTCATTGCGATCTGGAGTGGTGCCGAATATTTTTATTCCTACTATAACGTTCAACCTCCCTCTGACGATTGAAACACAGGGATCCTCTTGAGGACACCTCGGAGTACAAGGAGAGTCGTCGGAAACGTAACATGGGAATCGCGCTCAAAAAAATATTATACCTGGATGTCATTGGAGGCATTTCCGGAGATATGCTGGTTGGAGGCTTGCTGGAATTGGACGTCCCTTTCGATTTGCTGGAGACAGAACTCTCGAAACTTAAGCTGGAGGGGGTGCAACTGGCATCACAGCGCCAGGAACGTCATCATATTTCAGGAACACAGTTTAGTGTGCGGTGGAATGAACCCCTAACTCCGGTTTCTCGTCCCATGCGTCTGATCCGTCAAATGTTTCACGATGCTGATTTTTCCCCCGCTGTTAAAGAAAAAGCCCTCTCCGTTTTTTCCAGACTTGCCGAAGTTGAAGGCAGAATTCACAACCAAAATGTAGAAGACGTTCATTTCCACGAGGTGGGTGCCTGGGATTCTATTGCCGATATACTTTCAATCGCAATATGTCTGGACTATTTACAAATTGCTGCTATCTATGTGTCTCCTGTTCCGACGGGTATGGGCGTAATTCAAAGTGCGCATGGATGTCTCCCTATTCCTGCTCCTGCAACATTACTGTTATTACAGGGCTTCCCGGTCATTCAAGATTCCTTGCCTTATGAACGTACAACACCGACAGGAGCGGCTGTACTTTCAGTGTTTGCCAAGCCTCGCCCAAATCCTTTGAATTATACAGTCGAACGTGTAGGAATTGGAATCGGTAGACGTAACTTCGCTGAAGTTCCCAATATCTTACGATGTGTTCTGGGACATCAAACGGAGCCTACCATCAGCGATGAGAGAGTGGAATGTTCTGAAGCAAATATTGATGATTGTCCTGCGGAATGGATGGGGTACGCCCACGAACGCCTCATGGGTGTTGGCGCGCTGGATGTTTGGTTTATTCCTGTTCAAATGAAAAAAAACCGCCCAGGAACGCTCATCCAGGTTCTTCACTCGGCGCTACTGCGTGAGGCGATACACGGTATCCTGTTTGAAGAAACATCAACGCTTGGAGTCCGTTACACGACGTGGAATCGGACCGTTCTTCAACGTGAGGAAACGCAGGTCCAAACGCCTTGGGGCAGGGTTCGCGGCAAAAGTTCTTTGGCAGGTGGCTTTCAGAGCTTTAGTCCGGAATTTGAAGATTGTCGAAAAATTGCTCAAGAATACAAACTTTCAATAAAAGAGGTTTATCAGAAAACAAAGGATTGTTTTTATCACTAGAAGGGATTCCCTGTGCCGGTGTGTTCCAAAGAACAGACTCCCCCTTCAAAGGGCCCCGTGTCTGGAGACAGTCCTTTAGATAAACTCACAGTGGAGGGTGCGGCTCGTCCCTTGAAAGAGGCGAGAGGCCTCTGGGGATCGTTAATTTTCTGAACATCTATCGCTCATTCAAACAAAGGCAATCATGACAACCATATTGTGTGTAAGAAAAGGAAATCAAGTAGTCATGGGTGGAGACGGACAAGTCACTCAGGGAAATACTGTGATGAAAAAAACAGCTCGAAAGCTCCGTCGAACGTATGATGGCAAAGTCATCGCGGGTTTTGCCGGTTCTACGGCAGATGCCTTTACACTCTTTGCAAAATTTGATGAAAAACTGGATCAGTACAATGGAAAACTCATTCGATCGGCCGTTGAAATGGCGAAAGAATGGCGAACCGATAAAATGCTTCGAAATCTGGAAGCCCTTCTGGCGGTTTCAAGTGCGGAAGCCTCCCTGATCATTTCAGGGAATGGCGATGTGATTGAGACTGATGATGGGATCATCGGGATCGGTTCTGGCGGTTCTTATGCCTTGGCCGCAGCGAGAGCCTTGATTGATAGTGAGCTGTCAGCGAGGGAAATTGTTGAAAAAGCGATGCATATTGCCGCAGAAATATGTTTATATACCAATTCCAATATCACTTACGAGGAACTCGAAATCTAACAAGCAGAGCTTCTGAAATCTTAAATAATGAATGGCCATCATGGAATTACTCAGTACACACCACACTCCAAAAGAAATTGTTGAGGCTCTCGATAAATATGTCATAGGACAAAATGAAGCAAAAAAAGCGGTTGCGATTGCCTTAAGAAATCGCTGGAGACGGATGCAACTTCGGGAAGACTTACGGGACGAAATTTTACCCAAGAATATCATTATGATCGGCTCCACAGGCGTCGGAAAAACTGAAATTGCCCGCAGAATATCCAAACTGGCAAGTGCGCCTTTCATCAAGGTAGAAGCCTCCAAGTTTACGGAAGTCGGCTATGTGGGGCGTGACGTGGAGTCCATTATTCGTGACCTTGCGGAGTATTCGGTCAATATGGTTCGGCAAGAGCAGATGCAAATCAAGGAAGAACAAGCCAAGCTGATGGTCGAAGAACGCTTACTCGACTTGCTCCTTCCGCCTACGGGAACACCTTCCACTGATGACGCGAACCCCACCCGGGAAAAATTCAGGGAAAAACTCAGAGCCGGGTTGTTGGATGACAAACTTGTGGAATTGGACTTACAGGAAAAAGCCTCAGGATCCATGGTGGAATTCATGCCTATTTCCCTGAATGATAATTTGGATATGAATATTCGGGATATGCTTTCCAGCATGATGCCCAAACGATCCAAAAGGCGAAAAATAAAAATTATAGACGCCAAGTCTATTTTGGAACAGGAAGAAGTTGGTAAATTGATTGACATGGAAGAAGTTTCCAGAGAAGCCATCATGAGAGTGGAGCAGACAGGAATTGTGTTTTTGGATGAAGTCGATAAAATTGCTTCCAGAAAAGGTTCCTCTATGGGGGGGCCGGATATTTCACGTGAAGGGGTTCAGCGAGATTTATTGCCTATCGTCGAAGGCTCAACCGTAAACACCAAATATGGCCCTGTCAGAACCGAACATATTCTTTTTATTGCGGCAGGAGCGTTTCACATTTCCAAGCCTTCAGATCTCATTCCTGAACTTCAAGGGCGTTTTCCCATTCGAGTTGAATTGAAATCCTTAACACAGGCCGATTTTATCAGAATTCTGACAGAACCTAAAAATGCCTTAACCGTTCAGTATACGGAGTTACTGGCAACCGAAGAGGTTAAATTGGAGTTCACGAAGGAAGCCATTGATCGAATCGCTCAAATTGCCTGTGACGTGAATGAGGAGTCTGAAAACATTGGGGCCAGAAGACTTCACACCATCATGGAACAATTGTTGGAAGAAGTCAGTTTTGAAGCGCCTGATCTCAAAGGACAAAGTATTACGATCACGCCCAAATACATTGAAGAACGTTTAACCAACCTGCTCAAAAATCAGGACTTGAGTCATTACATATTGTAGGATTTGCTTGTGACGCTTCCTGGTGACGCTCACAATCTCATAGGGGAAAGGCGAGACCCATCGGTTCATTCCCCCATAAATTCACCTATCAAACTAGTATAGTGCTCAAGATAAGTTTTGTCCTGGGAGCGAGGGCGTCCCGCCCTCCGGTGCAATGTCAGTAACTTAAGGATTTGACAAAGACAATGATTTTAAAAGCTACTTTTTTCCTGAAAATTTGATTGGAATAAAGATAACGTTTCGCTAGCAGAGCGTAAATAATACCGAAGACGAGCCCGT
>JBBCAX010000407.1:0-6702 GCA_051382335.1 Deltaproteobacteria bacterium TL4 | reverse complement strand
TGCTTACGCCTGTGATCTTTTACCTGAAATAGAAAGCTTGCTAACATAGAAAATCCCTTTAGATGGAACGTTAAAATGCCTTAAAAACGCCATGTATAGCAAGTTTTTTTAGAAATGAACAGCCCTGATTGCTGAGGAGGACGATTCCGGTGTTGGAGGTGTTTTCTTTTCAACTTTTCCTACCGTTTGGGCTATTGGAACAGCTCGTAAAGGCAACGCTTCCTCCTGAAAGAGTCTGTTGACGCACACAACCAGCTGTTCCCTGTTCAAACTCCCTTTTTGGACGAGTTCCCGGATGTTTTTGTGACTCAGTCGAGCCCGTTCCTCTGAGGTTAAAGCTTTTGCCGTCAGCACCAGTACGGGTAAATTGACCATTTGAGGAATGGATCGGAGTTCTTCCAAGACCTGGAACCCGTCAACACCTGGCATCATCAAATCCAAAATAACCGCATCAGGACGATGTTGTTTGAGGCACTCCAAGCCTTCCGCGCCTCCTGAGGCCACTTGAACTGAATAACCCTCCTCGGTGAGTGTGGAACTGATTTGCAAGGAAGCCACTTCATTGTCCTCAATCACCAAAAGGGAGTGATGCCTTTCGGTTTGAAGCACCGGCTGTGACTTTATGTTGGCCAAAACCTCCTCAAGCTGGCGATAGAGTCCTTCTTTATCCACAGGCTTGGTTACAAAGCCCGTTGCCCCAAGAATCTTTGCGGTTTCCTGATCATGACTCACGGTAATCATAATCACAGGAATCGCCGCGGATTGTTCTGATGCTTTGAGTTGACGCAACGTTTCCCAGCCATCCATTTCCGGCATTAATACATCCAGCGTAATCGCGAAAGGCTTAAATTGATGAGCGAGTTCCAACCCTCGCTTTCCATTTTCCGCGGTAATCACACGATAACCCGCTTCTATCAGATAGTTCTTGATGATCGTTTGGGTCTTTTTATCGTCTTCAATGACAAGAATCGGTGCTAACTCACGCTTGACATTTTTTGCCGCGACCTGGGGCACCATCATGGAACGGTTCATCTCCGATTTCTTTTCTATAAACTCAACTGACTGATCTGTCATACCTTGAACAGGAAGTCTCAAGGTAAAGGTACTGCCCAATCCTACAGCCGAGTCGACCAGAATATCCCCGCCGAGCAGTTTCGCCAACTTCTGACAGATTGCCAGTCCCAGTCCTGTTCCTTCATGCGGACGGGTTGTGGAACCATCGACCTGTCTGAACTCATCAAAAATATGGGTGAAATCTTTTTCTGAAATCCCGATTCCCGTATCCTGGACTCTGAATAAAACGTCTGAACCTGACGGGGACAGGCTGACCCTGATGTCACCTCGCTTTGTGAATTTCACAGCATTCGAAAGCAAATTCAAAAGAATCTGATGGACTTTATCTTCATCCGAATGGACGATGGCCAAGTCCTCACTGTGAAAGCTTATTTTAAGACCTTTGCCATCAGCCAGCGGTCTGATTGTATCCAGCGCGCGTTCTGTAACTTGAGCAGGATCGAAATCCGTATTATAGACATCCATGCGTCCTGCCTCAATTTTGGAAAGGTCAAGAATATCATTAATCAAGGAGAGCAACTGTTGCCCATTCCGCTCAATCACTTTCAGATATTCCCCTTCCTGTTGCGGATTTTTTCCGGTCCCCCTGGACATCATCAGTTGCGAAAGTGCCAGAACGCTGTTCAAAGGGGTACGCAACTCATGACTCATGTTGGAGAGAAACTCTGATTTCAAGCGATCCGATTCCTGCACCTGAACCCGTTGTGCTTCAAGCTCAGACGCTTGAACCCGAAGTTCTTCCTTTTGCGCCTGGAGTTCTTCGTTGCTTGCGGTCAGTTCTTCGTTGGTTGCCGCCATCTCTTCGTTGGCCGCCTGTGTTGCTACCAAAAGCTCCTGGATCTGTTGTTTCTGAGCAGCGGTAAACAGAGAGGTCGCAATGATCACTGACACGGAATCGAGGAATTCTTTCTGTGTTTCATTGATGATTTCAAACGAGGCAATTTCCAGCACGCCAAACAATTCCTGATTATAAATTAACGGAATCGCGTACATGGTTCGTGGCGGTTCCGCAATGGTCCCGCTGCTTCCCAAGGCGTCCTCACGTTGAATGTTGCTGAGCAGAATCGGTTGCTTTTCCATCGCGACCTGACCTACCAGGCCTTCACCCAGCTTGAATTGATTGGCGAGTAATTTTCTTTCCACATAAGCATAAGAACTGCGCAATTCGCACAAACGCTGTTCGTTATTATAGGAGTAAAGTGTTCCAGCGCAGGCCTTCACATATCTGGCGACAAAGGTCATGCTTTTGGAAAGCATCAGGTCATAGGACAAATCCCCCGATAATTCACGGTTCATTTCATTCAACCCATTTCTGAGCCAAAACTGATTTTGTAGACGCGCCACCAAAGCATTAAAGTGTTGGGCCATTTCAGCGATTTCGTTTTTTCCCTCCAGCTCCGATTTGGATAATTCTCCTGAGGTGGTGATCTTGGCCATGGTTTCCTTCAGAGAGCTGAGACTGGACAAAATACTGACCGATATCCAATAGAGGGCACCTCCCAAAATCAAGGCCAGTCCCCCGATGACCAGATAAATTATGGTTTCCGTATCCTTTTTTATTTCTTCAGCGTTCACAATAAATCCGTCAGCCTTTCTTTGAGCGTAAGCATTGAGGTTCTCCATCTTTTCTTCCAACCGGGAAACATACTCCATTCGTTTGCCCTGGTTGAGGAGTAATGCCGCATCCCGTTCTCCTTTATAAACCAGTTCAATCATTTCATTTCGAAGGGGGAGTCCTGCTCTAAAGAGTTGACGGGTTTTCTCTTCTAAAGTTTTGCCTTCCGTTCCCAGAATCTGAAGCTTCACGATATCCAGAGTTTCATAAACTATTTTCTCACTTTCCCGTAGGCGTTGGACGGCATCCTGCATTTCTAACTCTGTTTTGGCGAGCATCAAATCTCTCATGTCCCTCTGAATTTTAATCTCATATTCGATGGTTTTGCGTGCCGCGTTGGAAACGCGAAGGGGATGTTCGTAAAGCGTCAGCGTTAGTTTGCTCATCTGTTCTATCCCATCCGAAATCAGTATGCTGAAGGTCATGAAAACACCCATCATCAGCACAAAAAGCAGTACCATCCGTGCTTTAATTGTCAGATTCGTTAGCCATTTCATATTGTTCCTTTGGACCTTATGTGTTTATTTTTTCTTTTGGTAAATTTGACTGTCAGAATCAATTTTGTGAAATTTTGCTTTGAGCGGACCGGAAAGGGTTTCTGCTTCGCCAAGAATCAAATACCCCTCCTGATTCAAAGATTGATGGATCTTGTCAAAGACCCGATGTTGCAAGGTTGGTGTGAAGTAAATCAGGACATTGCGGCAAAGGATCAGATCAAAAGAACCAAACACACTTTCCGCGGGAGCAAAGCGCTTGTCTGAGGTTAAATCATCTTCTGAAAAGTGGACCATTTCCTGGATCAAGGCCTGGATCTGATAGTTGTTTTTGTTCCGGGTAAAATAGGTATCAATCATCCCCAGTTTCGTAGCCTCGAGGCTTTTGCGGTTGAATTGGCCGCGCTTTGCCGTTTTTAAAGCCGAGGGACTGAGGTCCGTAGCAAAAACGTATTGCCGCCACGGTTGTGGATCTGTTTTCAAAGCTTCATGCATGAGCATCGCAATAGAAAAGGCTTCCTCGCCCGTCGCGCAGGCCGCACTCCATACACGAATTTCCCTATTTTCCGAGTTGCGTTTCTGTTCGATGATAGCAGGCAAGACTACATGCGCGATTTTCTCAAAAACAAAGGGATCCCTGAAGAAGGAGGTGAACTTGATCGCAAAAATGTCCAGAAGCAGCATAGTTTCGGCTGGATGGGAAAGAAAGTATTCCAGATACGCGGAAGGTTCCCCAAACTCCAATTGCGCCATCCTTGTCTCCAGTCTCCGCAATAACGGTTTGCGTTGATAATCACAGAGGTCAATATCCAGGGTAGCGCGCAACTTCGCCAGCAGACGGTCCAAGACGGATTCCAGGGAAAGTGATTTCTCATTCATACGACCTTATTGATTGGAATCCAGGATGTCACGGATCATTTTGCCTAATTCGTTGATATGTACCGGTTTGGGAAGATAACCTTTAATTCCAATTGCTTCAGCTCGTTCCTTGTCAATAATGTGACTGAATCCTGTCATCAGGATAATGGGAACAGGGCGAATGGAAAGTATTTCCTGAGCCAGCAGATCCCCGGTCATTCCCGGCATGGTTTGATCGGTAATCACCAAATCAAACCCTTCAACATTGGCTTTGAATAAGGCTAAGGCCTCTTGACTGGAATTGACGCAGCTCACCGTGTAACCATGTTGTGTTAACATACTATGGAACAATTCAGTTAACACGGTTTCATCATCAACAATCAGAATCGATTCGTTTCCGTATACAGGAAAAGGCGTTTCCTCTTGAGGGCTCACTTTTTCCGGGATTGTGGGAATATAAAATTTAAACGTTGTTCCCTGGCCGACTTTACTTTCAAAGGTAATGGCCCCGCCATAACGCTGAATGATGCCATAGACCACCGATAACCCTAAGCCCGTCCCTTCGCCTAGGGGTTTGGACGTGAAAAAAGGTTCAAAAATCCGACTTTGAATTTCTGGAGGAATCCCCGTTCCCGTATCGGCAATGATGAATTCCAGGTAGTTTCCTGGTTTCAAACTTTGTAAATACGGCGAGTTTTGCAAAACCTCAATGGGGGATATTCCGATTTTCAGGATCCCCCCTTTTTGACGCATCGCATATCCCGCGTTGGTACAGAGATTCATGATGATTTGATGAAATTGAGTATGGTCGGCTAAAATGTTGGGACAGTCCAAATCGATCTCTTGTTGAATCTCAATCGAGCTGGGTAAAGAAGCACGAAGAAACTTGATGGATTCCTTAACGATGGGGATGATATTCACCGGGTTAAGCTGTTCTTCACTATGGCGGCTAAAGGTTAAGATTTGTTGAACCAGATCTTTCGCTCTGTCTCCCGCATTCAGGACTCTACTCAATATTTCTCTTTCGCGGCTGCCCTTGGAAAATTCACTGCAAATGAGCTCCGTATAACCTGAGATCACACTGAGAATATTATTGAAATCATGGGCAATCCCTCCCGCTAAGATTCCAATGGCTTCCATTTTTTGAGATTCACGCAACTGCTTTTCCAATTCTTTTTCATGAGTGACATCATATTTGACGGCAACGTAGTTGATGAGCTTTCCTAAATGATCCCGAATTGGAGAAATGGTCATGTTTTCCTCATAAAGGGTGCCGTCTTTCTTTCTATTGATGATGAAACCACTCCATATTTCCCCGTCCAATAACTTATCCCACATTTTTTCATAAAAGGAGGCCTCCTGCTTTCCACTTTTTAAAATCCGAGGAGTTTTACCGAGAACGTCGGCACTGTGATAACCGGTTATTTTTTCAAACGCGGGGTTAACATATTGAATGATTCCATGCTCATCAGTAATCACAATGGATTCCGCAATCTGATGAACTGCGACACTTAACCGGCGTTGATCCACCTCCGTTTGTTTTTGTTTCGTAAGATTTCGAATAACACTAACCCACCTGCAACTTTGAAACTCATCTTCGATCAGGGTAACATTATGCTCTGTAGGAAACACGGTTCCATTTTTGTGTTTCATCTTGAATTCAAACTGGCTGAGAAATCCTTGCGCTCCTATCACTGAATTTAAATGACGTTTAAACGTTTCAAACGAGGGTTCATCCTCATACAAAAAAAGCGTGGTCTTTCCAATAAGTTCCTGTTGGCTGTAACCGAATATTTCCGAGGCGGCAGGATTACAATCCAAAATTTCGTTGGAGCTCACATCAATAATGAGAAGGGCATCCCGTAAGCTGGCAAAGGTTTTTTCAAGCAGCCGTTCTGATTTCAGAAGTTGTGTTGTTTTTTCCCCGACTGTGGTTTCCAATTGTTCTTTTTGTTGACGTAGCTGATCTTCCTCCGCTTTACTCCGCAAGGCAACTTGTAAATAGACCACCAGTTCTTCTGGACTGACAGGTTTTGTCAAAAAGGCCACAGCTCCCGCTTCCAAGCCCCTTATTCTACTTTGAGGATCTGTACGAAATGCGGTCAGGAAAACCACAGGAATGTGAGCGGTCGTCTCCTTAGACTTCAAAATATCGCAGACCTCATAGCCATCCATCCTGGGCATTTGAATATCCAGCAAAATCACATCCGGCAGTTCCCGTTCCGCCACCACAAGGCCATCAGGTCCTGAACTTGCGGTTAAGATCTCGCTGTCAGGAAGCAGTTCGCTCAAAATCGCTTCCAACGTGATCAAGTTATCCAGAATGTCATCAATAATGAGTATTCGCTTCATAATTTTTCCTGAAATTTGGGTGATCGGCAACGGTCCCCCGAGAAACGTTGGAAACGCCGATTTTTTCACAAGTGACTGCAATGAAAACTCATCCTGTTGCGTGATCCGTTTAAACAACGCTGTTTCAGGAGTGCCAAAGCTTGCTTTGGGCAGAAAGGCGAAGGCCTTTCTTTAGATTTGGCGGGCTTGGTCGTAAGTTCGGCCATTTTGATGGTAGCCCTGGGTTTCGTCCCAGGGGATACCGCACACATTGTTCCTCGGGGCGAAACCCGAGGCTACCCCTGGCCGAAGTTAGACCCAAGCCCGATT
>JBBCAX010000406.1:0-7541 GCA_051382335.1 Deltaproteobacteria bacterium TL4 | reverse complement strand
AAAAAGGACAAACTGACCAACTAAGGAGGAATCCGCACTGTCTATTTTTTAAGTAACTGATATTATTAAGTTTATTAAAAATAAGAAACAGGCAGAAATGCCATTAACTACATGAAAAACTATAGCTTTGAATGAAGAAACCAAACAGCGCGGACGCAACACCGCGGAGGAGCAGGAAGTGAAATAAGGAACAACGGCAGGAACAGCAATTCTGTCCTTATTTCACCTGAGTGAGGATTTTTCTGAAAATCTTAGTTCACCGCAGCTTTCAACTTGCTTCCCACTTTGAATTTCACAGTCTTAGACGCAGGGATTGTCAGTTTTTTGCTTGGGTCACGAGGATTTCGCCCTTGTCGTTCTGCGCGTTCTACCACTGAAAAAGTACCGAACCCAATTAATGGTATGTCGTCCCCTTCTTTTAACGCGCTTTCGATGGTCTTGAGAGTAGCATTAAGAAAACGTTCTGCTTCAGCTTTTGTGCTTTCAGCATTGTTAGAAATAGCGGTAATCAAATCTGCTTTTGTCATGTTATATTTCCTTAATCAAGGTTAATAAGAGAGATTAAAACAACGAGTACTGTTCATTCTGCGGGTTTATATACTTTCAACGGGGTATTTTCCACATCGGTAGCAAAGCCGGAAGGTGCTCAAACAAAAACAATACATCAAAAAAAATGGAGCTTTTCCCCGACTAAGTATAAACTACTTCAAGTAAGCATGCTTACCGATAAGTCCCAGGCCCTCGTCCTTGAACAGAACCCGAGGCATGAAGCGTTAGGCATTTGCTAGCGCCCTTATCAGTAGAAGTCAAGCTCTTGATGTAAACAAAACATTTTTTTATAAAAAAAAATCAAAAATTCGTATATTCAAGTTTTTTATGAACTGCAAGCACCCTTTTTTTGTTATTTTTTCGTTGTGAGAAGCGAGGGCTAAACCTTGCGCCATCAGATAAAAATAAACGATTCTCTATTAAGACTACATAGCCAGGGTACCATGAATTCATATGTTGTAACAGCTAATCAACGTCAGTTCTCAATGATTTTTACAATTTCCTTTGCCCTTCACCTCCTCCTTTTAGGAATAGGTTTTGCGGGTATTGTGTTGAAAACACCTAAACCTATTAAGGCCAGGATAGGGATTAAAATTGAACAACAGCAGGCTCCGGCTACACCTGCCGCAACTTCTGCTTCTCCTGTGGTTTCTACACCTGCGGCACCTCCTGTGGTTGCTGCACCTGTTGTAGCTTCTGTACCTCCTGTGGTGCCGTCAAAAGTAAGTATCCGTAAAACCGGCAAACCCGAAGTGCTTAAAAAACCACTTTTGAATCGTCCCAAACCCCTGCCCTTGGTTTCCGCACCTCTGGATATTAAAGTCCCCCATAAAAACGAGGTCTCTTTGGATTCTGTGCCCAAAAACTTACCGCAAATATCAGCGCCCAAAGACTTAACTTTGAGGTCTCCCCTGTTTCCCAAGCTACAATCACCGCTCTCAGACAAAACAATTTTACCACTGGAGTTTTCTCCAACCAACAGTTTGCCTAAGCCGGTGACAGGTCTTCCTACCGATATTCCTGTACCGACCCTCCCTCTTTCTCAAGTTGAATCACCCCCATCTGAATTTTCGCCGACACTCCCCTATAAGCCTCCCGAAGTCAAACCTGTCAACACAGTCAATGCGCCGATTCAGTCTTTCCGTGAAGAGATTCCTATGCCAGAAGTTACGATCGAACCATCCCTCGTCTCGACCCCCCCCATACAACCCCTTGTGGAAGAGAGAGTTTCTCCGGTTGAAGTGGATAACAGTTCGTTAACACAAGCATCCGATCTCAGCGGTAGTGATACCTTAATAAGAAATTTCCGATTAAAGCAAGCGGAGTCACAATATCAAAGTCAAATTGTGAGTCAGATCCAAGACAAATTTATTGTTCCCCGAGGTACAGAAAAAAAACTTTATGTCAGTATTGAGTTGGAAATTGATGTTTCTGGGACTATCATAAGGCATCTATTGATCAGAAAAAGTGGGAAAGAGGCTTTTGACCTAACGGCGGTGAATGCGGTCAAGAATGTGAAATTACCCATTCTTCCCAAAGAACTGGCTCAAAATCCACCTTACGTCATTACGATCATTTTGAGATCATTTGCCAGTGAAACGAGTTCGAAGAAAGGAAGTTGACATGAAAATAAACCAATTTATCAAACAATGGGGGATGGTTGTCATGATCTTCATAGGAGCCTCGATGGGGACACCTGATCCGGTAGGGGCACAAACAAAGGCCGATCGCTCTTTGGAAATTGTTGGGCATTTTGCCCGGTTTCCCTTAAAACTCAGCCCTAGCCCTCAGTTTTTACAACAGGCTCAAGCTCAAAACTGGCTTCAACTTTTTGATAATAATTTTTGTTGGAGCGGTGTTTTTGTTCTTTCGGATTCTCGTCAGGAAGCTTGCCAGACGACCGATGACAATGTTGATTTACAAATCAAATTGGACCTTCTGAAAAATCAGCAGGTGGAATTGGAATTTAAGGTGGTCAATCCCAAAGGGGATTTACTGTATAGAAGACAATTACCTTTGCTTAAGCAACAACTGGACGAGAGTCAAGTGATTGATACGATCAACGAACTGACCTTGAAAATGACAGGGACTCCTGGCATCTTGGGCAGCACTATCGCCTTTGCCTTCAAACAGCCCCAGCATCATTCGGTCATAGCGCGAGTGGACACGCATGGAAAGCGGATTGAGTCCATTTCTCATAATCAAGGCATTAGCCTGCTTCCCCGTTGGCATCCCAAAGGAAATGCGATAGTTTACACCATCTTAAACCGTTTTGGATCAACTGTGATCTTTGATGATTTTTCCGGAAATCCTATTCCTCTGGCAAAGTATAAAGGGGTGAATAGTGGAGGAAGTTGGTCAAAAGATGGAGAACAACTGGTCATTACTTTAAGTAAAGAGGGAAACGCGGATCTCTATGAACTGCAAATGGAAGGGTTGACCTTAAAACAATTGACCATTCATCCCGCAATTGAAACTTCACCCGCCTTATCACCGGATCATCAATATCTGGTTTTTGTTTCAGACAGAAGTGGGACAGAGCAGATTTATATTAAAAATCTGACCAAAGAGACCGTCTTTCGTTTAACCTTTGACGGTCTTCGAAATTCAAGTCCCGTGTGGTCTCCTGATGGGAAATGGATTGCGTTCACTAAAAATATTCTGGATCAGGATCAGATTTACCTGATGCTACCTTTTGGCGATGAAGCTCAACCTTTAACCCATGAAGCCTTTAATTCAGAACAACCCGCATGGGCACCAAACGGAACACAAATTATATTTTCTTCCAATCGCACGGGAGATTACAAATTGTACACAATGTTTATCGACGGCAGCGGTGTAAGGCGTGTGACGAACACACCCAAAGGTTTTCAAGAGCATTCTCCAACGTGGAGTTACAGGCAATTTAAATAGCTGCGGCTATGTCGCTGAAACATTCATCATTGTATTTATGAAACAACTACTGAATCGGTTATCATTACTATTTATTTGCGGTTGGATCGGGTTAAGCGCCTGCACGTCCTCGAATAATGTTCGAAAAAAAGGGATGACTTCCTTGGATTCTTACGGCGCAACGTCGGAGATCCTCCCACAGGATCAACAATTGCAGTCGTTATTGACACAGATTCAAAAGGATCTTGATACGCTGGCCTCTCAAAACAAAGAGTTGAGGCAACAATTGGAAAAACAGCAGTTAGCACTGAATCAACTTCATCAGGAAATGGAAAATAATTTGTCGCTGTCACAGCAAGTGACACAACACGATTTGAAGTTGCGTCAACTATCGGCACAATACAGCAGGACACAAAGAGACATCAGGGAAATGCATTTGTTGGTAGATCTCCTGAAGGAAAAGGAACCGACGTATTCCCGCACGAGTTCTTTAGCGCCACAAACAGCGAAAACCAAAGCCACTCCAGAGGCTAATTCATTGCCGACAAATCGCAAAAAATCAGACGCGTCAGAATTATTGGAGCAGGGACAAGAAGCCTACAGGGCCAAGCAACATTTACAAGCGATTGAGATTTTCGAAACGATTCGAAATCTCTTTCCAGGACATCCCCATGCGATAGAAGCCCATTATTGGATTGGAGAATCTTATTTTGCTATGGGCGAATTTCAGCGTGCAGCCATTGCTTTTTATGATTTTATTGACCAAAACCCAAGGCATTCCAGAACCATTCATGCCCGTTGGAAATTAGCACAATCCCTGGAAAAATCAGGTGATATTGGTTTGGCGCTGAATGTGTACCAGGATCTGGTTGACACGGTTTCTCCTTATCAAAAACAAGCAAAAGAACGTGTGGATTTTTATGAAAACAAGCAACTTCCCCGATGATTGGTATTTTCCAATGGATCCGGAAGAACTCCAAAAAGAAAAACAAAACGCAAGAGCCCTCCGTCAATCACAGTGGTGGAAAAATAAACGGGCATGTAATCGATGTTATTATTGTCAAAAAACAGTCCCTGCCCGTATGTTGACCATGGACCATGTGATTCCTCTCGCCCGTGGCGGAAAAAGTTCCAAGTCAAACACCGTCCCTTGCTGCAAAGAGTGTAATACCCAGAAAAAAAACCTCCTCCCAACAGAATGGGAAGAATATCTCCAACAATTAGCAAACTCCCAGGAGTGAAACTGTGTTTTATGGGGCGCATCCGGCAATGGAAGGACGTCCTTTTTACCTTATGTTTACCTGCAAATCCTCAAGTACGCGTCAAAAGGTTCACCAGAGCAATTGTGATGTCTTTAGGATGTTCTGATCTCAAACTTTTTATACGAGAATGTGAAACAAAACCTTCTACCTCTGAAGTGACCAGAATGAGCCGTTGAAGCTCAGGAATCTGAGAAAATCGTTTACCAAACCGATAAATAAGATTTTGCACAGAGGTCTCTGGCAATAAGCTAATAGTCCGAAGTTCCAGCAAAGTTGTTCATGAGTGTGATCTTCATACAGAATTGGGGTTCGCCAATGTTGGCTTTTCCAGGATTTGAGAATTCCAGGAATTCCCGAACCCGCGTGTTCTCCAAGACCAATATACCGGAACAGATCCTGAATGCGGTGGTTTCGGCAATCGCTGATTCCCCCTGTCAGAGCTTGATCCAGCGAAACTCTCATCAACCCAGGATTTCTGAAAACAAAGAGATCCGGACGTTTGACCACCAGAACAGAAATCCTTCCGGTATAATCCGCATGAATAAGGGTGTTGGTGAGCGCTTCACGCAAAGCTTGATGAATAGGGGTATCGTCTATTCTGGTTTCTGCTTGAAGTTGAAAAGGAACCTTGAGTTCTGAAGTCAATTTTCGAATGGTCTTTTGATAAAAATCATAAAGGTTTCCAGACCAGGTTCCATCAGGGATAAGGCGGTCGATCCAGCGGGCTTCCGTTTTGGATTCAGGGCATTCCTGGTAGTCAACCATGTAATAGGGAAATTCTTCCTTAATCGTATCGTAGCGTCCAAACATGAGTAACCCCGCAACCCGAAGACCGATTTTTCCAGTGTGACGTTCTTTTCCCATAGCGCCAATACGGAGCAGAAAGTCTTCCATAGATAAATCCAACCAGGGGCTTTCCGGCTTGAGAGCAGAAAAGCGGTTTCGATAGGCATTCACAGAGTCTTTATCCAGATCCTCCATTCCAAAATGTTCCAGAATCCGATCATCCCGTGAATCTTCTACAGATTCCGCAATCATCCGCCGGACCGTTTCATCATCGGCTTTGTAATCCCCTTCATGACGGCGAACAAAGGTATTTCCCAAAGGAGTTGTCCCAAGATAAATAGGTCGATCCTGACGCCTTGCTCTGGGCACAGAGATATCCAGAATTTGATAGCTTCCAATTGAAAGAACGGTGACATCAGCTTCCGATAAAATGTTTTTGCTGACCTTATTCCTGGCATTCAAGGTATCCCAAAGGGCTTTCTGAAGACGGCTGATCTCCTTGATCCCTCGACAGATGAATTGATGATCTTCCGTTTCTTCAATTCCAAGCCAGATATGACCACCCGAAGTATTGGCCATAGCTGAATAGGTTTCCCATATACTTTGAGGGATTTCGCCTCGCCCATCTCGCCCCTGAGCCGCTTTGCATTCCAGATCAATGGATTCCGCAAGCTCAGCAATATCCTGTAACGTTAATTGATTTATACCGAGACCCTCACTTCTCCGCTCATCAGCTTGGGCAGAAGAGTGTCACGCAGCGCTGAAAGAGTGCGGATTTGGAATTCAAGAAGATTATTTTTTTTCATCACTTCCTCTGACTATTTAAATCAGCTATAGCAGCTTGTAAAACCTGCCAACTGATTTTTGCTGTATGTACGTCTGGCCGAAAGTTTTGACTCGCTTGCTGACGTGGATGAATATAATTACGAAAATCTTTCAATGAGTGGCTAAATTTCTTGATATCTAAAGATCTCGACTTTGAACAATTTGCTCAATATTACTCCTGAATAAAATCAGAGACTTATAAAGTCGTATTAGAATTAATGATAGGTTTGGCCTGAAAAACGGGAAATAATAACCTTGCATTAATTCATTCATAAAATAAAACCACTGATATTATTGAATAATTAAAACTAAAACCATGAATCAAATGTTCAAAGTCCAGTAAAGATAATAACCCAGTTTCATGTGCTGCATTAATCAAGCTTTCAAGTGTCCATTCATGGAGTGGCTTCACGTTGCCCTCTTTATCCTTTTGGGCTGATTTTGCCTGATTAAACTGCTTCGCACTTTTGCTGGCTGTATCCAACAATAGACCTTCAAGCGTACTTCCACACAAGAAAATGGTAGCCAATGCAGCTTCAGCTTTTAACGATTTGTAAATTTCATTAATACGCTGCTCAATTACTGATTGAAGCTGAGGATCAATATTTAGCTTCGCCAGATTAAGTTGATCGAATTCTTGCTTTAAAAAATCCTGTTCCGTAGATTCTGAGTTTACATGACTCGATGCTTTTCCCATTAAGCGAGCAATCACCTCTATGGCTTGGACTTTATCTTCTTCAGCGACCTGCTCAACTACGCAGGCGTAATCCAATAATGCAGACAATACCCTACCAACCATGGAATCAGGCTCCAACTCCCAAAATGCTCGTAACCGTTTCATTTTGGAAGTGCCATTAATTTTGTATTTGTCAGCACCAATATCTAATCCATGCTCACGAAAAAACTCGGCAAAAGTGCGATCATTAAAATCCAAAACATACCCACCCCTATCAAACAACCGTCCAAATATAGCTTTTTCATGAGCTTTGAGTTGCGACATATTTTATATCTCCACTTTCACTTCCCTGCTCATCAACTTCGGCAACAACGTGTCACGCAGCGCTGAAAGAGTGCGGATTTGGGATTGGTTAAAAATGATTTTTTCAAAAAGAGGTTTGACCTCTTGTCCAAATAATTCTGCTTTCTCTTTAGCTGGACTTTGAACATTTGATTCATGGTTTTAGTTTTAATTATTCAATAATATCAGTGGTTTTATTTTATGAATGA
>JBBCAX010000405.1:0-5932 GCA_051382335.1 Deltaproteobacteria bacterium TL4 | reverse complement strand
CAAAGAGGGGTCTCGAAAATAAAGGCTAGCAGTGTCTACAGAGTTCAAGGGACGTGGAAACTCTCACACCTGAAGGCTGTAGCAACGGCTTGGAATAACCAATGGTTTAGCGATCAGGGATTGAAAACAATCTCTCATCAGCAATTAGATCACTGGAAACCCTTAAACGCATGGATACGTTTGGCATGAAGAGCCGTGTACGAGACCCGTACGCACGGTTCTGTGAGAGGACGGAGCCTTTGGCTCCTCCTACTCGATCGTAATCCAAAACGCCAAACCCCTGGAGTGCTTTGACTTGCCGTAATCCAAAACGCCAAACCCCTGGAGTGTCAAAGCTTGCTTTGACTTGCCGTAATCCAAAACGCCAAACCCCTGGAGTGTCAAAGCTTGCTTTGACTTGCCGTAATCCAAAACGCCAAACCCCTGGAGTGCTTTGACTTGCCGTAATCCAAAACGCCAACCCCCTGGAGTGTCAAAGCTTGCTTTGACTTTTACCCCTCTGTTAATTCGCCAAAGCAAGCTTTGGCACTCCAAACGTTGCGGCACTCCTAAAAGCCAAAGCAAGCTTTGGCACACCAAAAGCCCCTTATTCTTCTTCGGGGTTGTGTCTAACTTCGGCCAGGGGTAGCCTCGGGTTTCGCCCCGAGGAACAATGTGCGCGATATCCCCTGGGACGAAACTACCGTCAAAATGGCCGAATTTAGAGGCAACCCCCTACGGCAAGTATTCCTGAAATCATGGTGAAAAGTTTGTAGTTCCGCCTTTAGGCGGCTTTTCAGCAGGGTTTTCCGCCTAAAGGCGGAACTACAAACCTGATTTCATGCACGGGTATTGGGCTAAGGAGTATTAAAGATCAGGAGTGCTAAAGCTGGCTTTGGCGAATTAACGGAGGAGTGGAAAAGTCAAAGCAAGCTTTGATACTCCAGGGCTAAGGTGTATTAAAGACCTGGAGTGCTAAAGCTGGCTTTGGCGAATAAACGTAGGGGAGTAAAAGTCAAAGCAAGCTTTGACACTCCACTTAATTTAAGGAGGTATTTATGGTGAAGTTAGTTGGAATTCTAGGGTTTTTATTGGTTTGGGGAGGGAGCGTCAGTGTGATGGCGGGACAATGGTCCCTGAATGGCGATAACACAGTCACGGACAGCAAAACAGGGTTGATGTGGCAACAAGTGGATGATGGCACAACCCGGACTTGGGAACAGGCGCTGCAATACTGCGAGTCGCTGGAATTAGCGGGTTACACGGATTGGAAACTGCCCAATATTAAGGAATTGCAGTCCATTGTCGATTATTCTCGTTCTAATCCAAGCATTCGTCTCTTGTATTTCCCTAATACTAAGTCGTCGAGCTACTGGTCGTCCACGGTCGTCGCGTACAACAGCGACAGCGCGGGGATCGTGGTCTTCGACAAAGGTGCCGTGGGCAGCGGCATCAGTCGGGGCGGTGCCCGCTATGTCCGTTGTGTGCGTCATGGGCAGTGAGTGGGTTATTGGGTTATTTTACTTTTTGA
This sequence comes from Deltaproteobacteria bacterium TL4, assembly GCA_051382335.1. GTDB lineage: Bacteria > SAR324 > SAR324 > SAR324 > NAC60-12 > JBBCAX01. Next base: position 4,422 of record JBBCAX010000405.1, on the reverse strand, counting down.
TTATTTAAAGGAGTGCCAAAGCTTGCTTTGGCTTTTTGGATTGCCGAAGCTCCTGGAGTGCCAAAGCTTGCTTTGGTTTTTGGAGTTCCGAAGCTCCTGGAGTACCAAAGCTTGCTTTGGCTTTTTGTAGTACCGAAGCTCCTGGAGTACCAAAGCTTGCTTTGGCTTTTTGAAGTACCGAAGCTCCTGGAGTACCAAAGCTTGCTTTGGCTTTTTGAAGTACCGAAGCTCCTGGAGTACCAAAGCTTGCTTTGGCTTTTGAAGTATCGAAGCACCTGGAGTACCAAAGTTTGCTTTGGCTTTTTGTAGTATTGAAGCACCTGGAGTACCAAAGCTTGCTTTGGCGAGTAAACGGAGGGTAAAAAGTCAAAGCAAGCTTTGACACTCCAAGCACTGGGCTTTGATGTGGAGTGCCAAAGCTTGCTTTGGCGAGTAAACGGAGGGTAAAAAGTCAAAGCACTCCAAGCACTGGGCTTTGATGTGGAGTGCCAAAGCTTGCTTTGGCGAGTAAACGGAGGATAAAAAGTCAAAGCAAGCTTTGGCACTCCATGGAAAATCGAATTCACACTATGAAGCATGAGTAAGGGAGAGTTTATGAAAAGATATTTGTTGGGATTGAGTTTGTTGATATTTTGTGAGGTCTCAATCGCTCACGCTGACGCGCTTTACAATGGACGTCCTCAGCCCTATGGTGGGGAGGCACTCGGACTTGGCGGAGCTTATTCCGCTTTATCGGGAGAAAGTTCCGCGATTATCTACAACCCTGCCATGTTTGTAGAGGAGGGGGTGAAATCGGTGGAACTCAGTGTCAAAAGTGTCGGAACGCGGGAGCAAAAGTACGAAGGAGAGAGTTATGACCATGAGGCTTTAGCCAGTGCCCCTCAGGTGAAACCCGCTTTTAGCGCCACTTTAGACAGTTACGGAACCTATAGCGGGTCTTTGATTGATGAGTCAGAGGAGTTCGCGGGAAAGGGCCTTATCCCTGATGATGAACTGGGACGGACTCAAATTGAAGCTGAAATCAATCAACAAAATATGACTCAGGTTCGGTTCTTGGGATTTACCTATTCCTTTCAGTTTGGAGAGCACTGGGCTGTTGGGGCAGGGGTGAGTTATTATTCGGTCAATACACAGCAGGGAGGAGATTATCATTTTCGTTACACTTTGGTTCCTCCGGCTGAAACTGACATCCCAAACGTTTATCAAGGTTCCGCGACCAGAACTTTTCTTAAAACCTCAACAGGCTCTGGAACGCAGCCTAAATTGGGAATGAAATACCGTCAAGAGACTTTCAACCTGGGTGTTACTCTCGCGTTGGAAGGCACCATTGATTACGCTCATAAAGTGGTCTACCGGTACAACACGGGTGTTCATTACTTTGGCAATCCTCAGGAAGAATGCCTGGGTCTGGGCGATCCACAAGATTTGAGAGACTGCATGGAGATTCGGGCTGATGAGTTCAGAACTAGCAGCGCGTCCATAGAGAGTTCTTATCAAGAAAAACTCCCGATGGTTCTAGGACTCGGTTTTGCCTGGACCTGGAACCGATTATGGCTGTCCCTGGATCTTGAAATCGCGTCAGAAGTCACCTATCCCGTCAAAACCTTAGGGGTGAATGAAGTGCTTCAGGACGATGGTTCTTTTTTAGTGGAGCTGGAAGCAGGCGAGTACACTGGTAAAAAGATCGCGGTGGTCCGTCCCAGTGTGGGGATGAAGGTTCAAATATGGAAAAGTGAAAATACCCAGATCGCACTGTTAGCGGGATATTACAATGATCCGACCAGTCGGGAGTTTGATGAAAAGAACATGAGCAAACAGATTGGCGCTCGAGCTGTTAATTATACCGGCACCACGTTTGGCGTCTCATTGGATAATGCCTCAGGGAAAAAATTCATTGGAGTCCTATCTACGACCGGTGACGGCGAAACCCTGGTCGATGGAGCCGAACAAGGCTACGAAAAGACAACCTTCCAATTCACAGAAATGACACTTGTGCTAACCTCGTCTCAGAAATTCTAATCCCTTTGAGTTTTTTGTATCAGTAACCTTTCAAATAGGCTGTTCGATAATGGTTTGTATCGCTTTATTCTTCGAGGACTACCCATTTCCAGATTGTTTCCTTTTTCAAAATGTCATATTATAACGAATAAAAGCATTTTCCCGAAAATAACGGAAGCGTTGTTGATCACCAAGAGGGGACAGAAAACACAGGATCCATTGTATGAAATATCACGTTATTCCGTTGATTGATTGCGTTTTTAAAGCGCTATTGGGAGCGGAGGAAAATAAAAATTTATTGATTCATTTTTTGAACGCTGTTTTGAATCCCGCGCCCTCCAAACGTATTTGTGTTGTCGAGATTCTGAATCCTTTCAATGAGAAAGAGTTTGTTTCGGATAAACTCTCCATTGTGGATGTCAAAGCAAAAGATGAAGTGGGATGTACCTACCAAATCGAGGTACAGTTAGCGGTTTTCCCCAGTTTACCAGAAAGAATTTTGTATACCTGGTCGGACTTATACGCTTCTCAATTAAAAAGTGGAGAAAACTATGATGAGTTGCAACCCGTGGTGTCCATTTGGATTATCGCGGGAACTTTGTTTCAAGACTCCTCAGCGTTCCATCACCATTTTCAAATGAGTGATCAAAAACTCGGGGTGATTCTCAACGAACACGCTTCGATTCATTTGTTAGAACTGGATAAATGGAAGAAAACTCAAGCAGAAAACGAATTGGATCGCTGGACCTATTTTTTCCTGGAAGCGCAGGACCTGGATGATGAACAGCTTCCAGTATTTATGAATACTGATGAAATGAGGCAAGCCATGCAAACTTTGAAATTATTCTCAGAAAAAGAACGGCAATATCATCTCTATCAAAGCCGCATGAATTATGTCCGCCAACAAAAAACGATTGAAAACGATTTAGCCAGGCTCAAAAAAGAAGCGGAAGCTGCCCTGCGGGAAAAGAAAGCTGCCCTGCAGGAAAAGCAAGCTGCCCTGCGGGAAACGGAAGCGGCCCTGCAGGAAAAGGATGCTGCCCTGCAGGAAAAGGATGCTGCCCTGCAGGAAAAGGATGCTGCCCTGCAGGAAAAGGAAGCAGCCCTGCGGGAAAAGGAAGCTGTCATGCGGGAAAAGAATGTCGCAGTACAACGGGAGGAAGCAGCCCTGCGGGAAAAAGAACAACTCTTAGCGTTGCTTAAAGAATCAGGTATTGATCCGAATGCGCTCAAAAAATGAGGTAAGCCATGCAAACCTTTTATTCCGTCTTCATTCACGCGAAAGCGATAATCCAGAAGTGATCAACATCGCACTGGATTCCCGCCTTCACGTGAATGACACGGAGGTATTAACAAACTTTTGCTGTGGTGTCCTAACCAGTGGTGCTAGTTTGGTATTTTGTCTCAATATCGCAAACAGTTGAAATTAAAGAGTAAAAATTGGTAAGGCGTGACTAGGTGCCCGCCAAAAACTAACCAGTGGTGCTAGTTTGGTATTTTGTCTCAATATTGCTGACAGTTGAAATTAAAGGGTAAAAAGTGATAGGGGTAGAGAAAGCTCTCGCTTCCCCTCCCTCCGAACCGTGCGTGCGGATCTCTCGCATACGGCTCTCCAGTTGGTGGTTTTACCCGCGAGAGGATTGAACGGCTAAAACATAGGCCGTAGATAAAGAGAACAGTCCCTGCTCAGCAAAGAAAGTATTTGGCCAGCGCCGATGATCCAACCCCCGTCCTCGTCCCGCTCGGCCCTGGCGTTGACGCAGAATGCCGCGCAACCGCATTCGAGTCCATTGGTCCAAAGGACGATAGGTTGTTTTGTGGCTATGTTTAAAGTATTCAAACCAGCCTTTAAGGGTCAGATTGATATCCTCAATGATGACCTTCAGGCTTCTTCCCTCGACGTTTAGTTTTATGTCGGATTTGATCCTTCAGTTGCCGCAGACTTTTCTTTCTGGGCCAGCGATACCCTCTTTCAAGAAACCCATAACTGTGTTCGGCAAATTCCCGCTCAAAAATCGGTTCCAGCACATGTCGCAAGGCAGATTGCACCCTGTCCTGAACGGTGGGAACGGTCTATAGCACCACCACGAACGCCGCGGGGGAATATACTCTGGAAAACGTCCGGATCGGTTCCTACACGCTGGCCTTCAACAAAACGAAATATGAGGCGGTTACGCTATCCGGGGTGAATGTCACCAGCAATGAGCTGATCACTCCTGCCGATCAGGCCTTACCGCCAACACCGGGAATTATTGTAGCGGTATTCAGACGTTCATTTAAATAATTTCATTGGAATTACTGTGGAGTACCAAAGCTTGCTTTGGCAAAATTCAAAGAAAAGCTTTGGCTTTTCTGGTCAAAGCAAGCTTTGACACTCCTAATCATGAGTCGATTAAATGGGTCATCCAAAATAGACATGCTGAA
>JBBCAX010000404.1:0-3621 GCA_051382335.1 Deltaproteobacteria bacterium TL4 | reverse complement strand
TAAATTTCATGGTCAATTCCTTTTGAGTGGAGCAACGTTGATGAATCTTACGATTCGTTTTGGACGTCAACATTATACCATCTCCAAAGGTTTTTATAAAACTGTAAACTGAAAAATGAAAGGTGCCGTAACTGGGGAGGGAATCTTAAGTAGCGGATATAAAGAGTTCTGTGCCATGAAAATTCATGACACAGAAAATAGAAACCTTGAGAACAGAACTCAAACTTGATTTGCTGCGCCTTTAAAAGCATTCCAACCAACCATTAAGGGTCCCATTAATTTGTTCAAATAGGCGGTATAGCCTGAACCTAAAACAGCTCCAATAGCCAAGGTTGTTACACCCCCAACCACGTCGTTGACGACGCCGCCAACAGCATCACCTACCGCATCTACCGCGTCATTAATGCCGTCAACAATATCATCAGTTATTTTTCCACCAGCAACCATGGACAAATCAGTATCACTTAACTCCCCTGTTTTATTGGGGTTCGCAGGTAATACGAGATGGATGTGCCTTGGCGTATTTTCATGAATTTTTATATTCCCTTGAGGCTCAATTCCCAAGACTTCCTGTATAGCCGACCTTGATTCACTTAAAAGACGCGCTTTATAATTCTCATCCTGATAAGCACGAATCATCACTTTTCCAGCTGGAGTTTCAGCACTAATAGGCACATCTTTTAGCTGACTTCTATCCAACAATACAAAGTTCATGGTATCTGAAGAGTCATCATGAACTTCAATGGTAACATCATTACCTAGTTCAACCCCCAGTTCTGCGATTACAGTCTTAGGGTCCCGAACCAAGCGCTCTTTAAAATCTTCTTCGTTCCAACATCGTTGAACGATCTCTTCATACTGCTTCATCACGCCTCCTTAATTATCAACAAAATGAAAATAGCCCTAATATTACAAGAAAATGAACAACAAGCTATGTGCTGTTACAGCGAATCTACATCCAATTGTTGTAATTATTATTCCATTGCGGATGCTGCACGGGAAAACGCAACGCCTCCGGTCATTAACGGACCAGCCAGCACTGAGAGTGTTCCTAAAAACCCGCCCATTGTACCAGCACCAAGCTTTTCCTCACCTTTTAAAAATAATTTTTCCATTCCATGACATACTTTTTGATTCCACTCTTGGCCCGTTTTACCACCAGCAACCATCGCTAAATCTGAATCACTCAGCTCTCCCGTAATTTCAGGGTTCGCAGGAAGTACCAGATGTATACGTTGAGGTGTATTTTCATGGATTGAAATATTGCACGGAGGTTCAACTCCCAAAACATCCTTAATCGCCGCTTTGGGATCATCCCCCAAAAGTCGTAACCGATAAGATTCGTCATCAAAAGCACGCTTGGTGACCTGTCCTATAGATGATTCATCCAGGTTAAGAGCACTTCGCATTCCTCTGTCCATTAAAACAAAGTTCATTGAGTTAGCCGTATCACAATGAACTTCTAATGTTATGTTCTCATCCACAGACTGCCCCATTTCAGAAAACACGGATTTAGGATCACTAACAAATTTGTTTCGAAAAGATTCATCATCCCAAGCGCATTGAATTATTTCATCATATTTTTTCATTTTTTCTCCCGATCTTTCTATAAATATTACTATATTCTGAATCAAAAACCATGTAATATCCGAAATCTATCCTCCCAAAAAGTACTTCATAAAATACTTCGAGTATAATAGCTATTCTGGCATCATTGTAATAAAGCAAAGTGTCTAAATTGGACCTGAAAATAACATAATCAGAAGGTTCACCCACCCAGATGAATAATTTTGGATATATTATAAGTAGGACATGTTCTGCATTGAGTAAGTGGGACAAATTGCCACAATTATTTTAAATAGCCCCTCATCCCATACGAGATTTTTTATATTCACTTAGTGGCGTTGAACAGAGTCTATCTATTCCTGAGTGAAGGAATAGACAGACTTTAATAGTTGCTAATTATCAGGTTACGCCTTATGCAGCTCCACCATTTTTCAGGTTATTGAAAAATCCAGAGACTTTTGTCAACATATTGCCACCACCTGTCAGTAATGGTCCTAAAGAGTCAAACAAGCGTCCGAACGCATTTTCTCCAAAGAAATCGCCTACTTTTCCTGCAAACTCTCCAGTTTTACCCATAAAACCACCGACGGAGTCACAGTTAATAGCAAGTCCTTTTCCTCCAGCAACCATTGCCAAATCAGAATCACTTAACTCCCCAGAAGAATCTGGATTGGCAGGCAAAACAATATGAAGATGGCGTGAAGTATTTTCGTGAACTTGAACATTGGCAGGAGCTTTAATTCCCAAAACTTCCTGAACCGCGTTCTTTGGATCACTTAGAAGACGCTTTTTGTAAGACGCATCTTCATGTGCTCGAGTCATAACCTTTCCAACGATAGGATCTGACTTTAAATTTGTTCCTGCCATTTGACTTTTATCCAAGAGCACAAAATGCATCGTGTCCTGAGAATCGTCATGTACACTCACCTGAAGGTTTTCTCCAATCTCATTCCCATATTCTTTAAGAACAGACTTTGGATCAGAAATGAATTTTTGCTTAAAAGACGCATCATTCCAAGTACGTTGAATAATTTCTTCAAATTTTTGCATGTTTCCCCATGTATTTTGAATTTTATTGGTTGTACTTCAAGTATTAAACTCGAAGCGTAAAAGACTGAAGATTAGACAACATGTCTAACTTATAGTTCACTCGAACATAATAATCTTTTTATTACGCGGAGAACGCCTTTGTCAACATAAATTAATTTTAAAATTAAAACTTTTTCCTATAAAAAAAAATCTCCTTTGAAAATCAGACAAGTACCCCATATTTAGATCTAATCTTTTTCAAATTTTCCTTTTTTTCAGGAAAGGAGTTTTAATCGGGACATGCTCCATATTTATTTCTGCATGAGAATAAACAGGAACCTCGTTCGAGAACGAACATGAAAGAATTTATTATCGTTAATGTTAATAACAGCGGTTAAAGTAGTGAATTGCCAGGGGAATTTAAGGTGATGTCTTTTATTTCCTACGCATTACATCTACGTAAACGTTTTGTCTTGTTGCCAGCCGTTCGATTACACGACGGCTAAAATCTAAACAACACCTGGTGTCCTCATGAAAAATATTTTCCTGCGCAGATTAACACATGGTAACTAAAGCCCAAAACTACCGGGACAGGTGAACTCCCAGGGCTGTTCACTTCTAATTGGCGTAATTTATGCTGATACCTTTATAGGCCATAGTCATCGTTTCGCCAAAATGGAGGCAATCCAAGGATAGACAAACAGGAAGGAATTTGAGAAAAGGAAGGAATTTTTCCACTTTTCTCTATGAGGAATTCCGATGTCATTCAATCCAAGCCCAGCAACAAACAGTGTAACACACTCCAGTCGAGAATCCGGTATTGTCCATTTGGAGAGCTATCGTCAATGAGGCAATCCGGAATGACTCAGGAAAACGCATCTCAAGCTATTGGAGTGCCCCGAAGTACGGTACGACACTGGGATGAACGAAGACAAAAGATCAAGCAACCGCCTGAAGTGGTGGCATTTTTTGAAAGTACAGTCGGATTTGAGTTTCTCAAAGGAGTTGTTTTGGCGGCCCACCTTT
>JBBCAX010000403.1:0-1095 GCA_051382335.1 Deltaproteobacteria bacterium TL4 | reverse complement strand
TATTTATCCAATCCTGAAACCATCAGAATCTGCTTAAACAACTGCGGGGATTGAGGCAGCGCAAAAAATTCCCCATGGTTTAATCTCGACGGAACCAAAAAATCCCTAGCGCCTTCGGGCGTAGACTTTGTGAGGACAGGCGTCTCTACTTCCGTAAAGCCTTCTTGCTGAAGAAAATTCCTAATGAGAAAACACAATTTATTGCGAAGCTGGAGCGCTTGCGCCACTTTCTTTCGCCGCAAATCTAAATAACGGTACGTTAACCTTAACTCTTCTGACACTTCTCCGTCATCATCAATTTCAAAAACAGGATTCTCGCTTGGGTTTAAAATCTCAATCTCTGTCGCGCACAGCTCTATTTCGCCTGTCGGGATATCAGGATTGACATTCTTCTCGCTTCTAAGGACAACGTCCCCTGTGACTTTAATAACATACTCAGGCCCTAATTGCTGAGCTAAATGATGCGTTTCCTTACAAACCGAAGGGACAAAGACAACCTGCGTAATACCATAACGGTCCCTTACGTCGATAAAAACTAATTTTCCATGGTCTCTGCGCCTATGAACCCACCCGCAAAGAGTTGCTTTCTGACTCTTCTGCGCCGACCTTAATTCACCACAAGTATGCGTTCTTAACATCTTGCCTGTTTGCCTTTCACATTAATATTTATTAATAATTTTAACAACGCCTCCTGATAATTTGCCTGTTGCGTTTGCCCTCCGTCTCCCATATCTTTCAAAGTGACAACGCCTTTCTTAAGCTCTTCTTCACCGAGAATAACAACAAACCGGGCGCCTTTCTTATTCGCTGACCGCATCTGGCTTTTCAATGAAGTTCGGCTATAACTCATTTCTATAGTATTCTCGATATTATTTTCTAAACATTTCCCTCGCAAAAAATGCGTTAACTCAAAAGCCTTTAGAAACGAGGACTCTTCCAAAGCAATAATAAACAAATCCGTGCTTTGTTTGTAATCTTGCCCTTTGGCCCGAGCCAAAAGGATTCTCTCGACGCCTAAAGCAAAACCAACGGCATCCACTTTAGCCCCGCCCAATTCACTCACAAGGTTATTATACCTACCGCCAGCGCCTAAGG
>JBBCAX010000402.1:0-2022 GCA_051382335.1 Deltaproteobacteria bacterium TL4 | reverse complement strand
GCCGAGGACAATGCGATCAACCAACAACTCGCGGTTGGTCTGCTGGAAAGGCGGGGGCATGCGGTGGTGGTTGTGGGAAATGGCCGGGAGGCTCTGCTGGCCATAGAGAAGGAATCGTTTGATCTGGTGCTGATGGATGTGCAGATGCCTGAGATGGATGGGTTCATGGCTACAGCGGCCATCCGCGAGCGGGAGATGGCCACCGGATCGCACCTTCCAATCATCGCCATGACCGCCCATGCCATGAAGGGCGACAGGGAGCGCTGCTTGGAGGCAGGAATGGACGGCTATGTTTCCAAGCCGATCCGCTCCGAGGAGCTTTTCAAAACTATCGAGAATTTAGGGGTTGTGAAGGATATTCCAAAAGGCCAGGATGTGTTCCTGGATGTGGATGGACTTTTGGAGGGATTGAACGGGGACAGGGATCTTTTGATACAGCTTATAGAACTGTTTCCAAAGGATTGTTCAAAATATATCACGCAGGTTCGGGAGGCGATTGCGCAGGGCAGCGGAGAAGCTTTAAACCGCGCGGCCCATGCCCTCAAAGGAGCGGTGGGTATTTTTAGCACAGGCCCCGCTTTTGAGATCGCTCTGAGGCTGGAGAAAATGGGGGAACAAGGGGATTTAACGGGCGTCTCGGAGGCCTTTGAGTCGCTGGAGAAAGAGATCGAGCGCCTCATGCAGGCTCTGACCAAGCTCAAAGATGAGAAGACCCTATAAGTTGGTTGGAGAGGACTGGCATAATTCACATCGTTGTCAAAAATGGTTTATACAGCGATATTACATTGGTGCGAAAACCACCTTGACAAGCCCAATGGGGCTGAGTACCTTTTTATAGGTCAATTTGCAGTTCGAGAATATGCAAGTGAATAATATCATTTTATTTCGGTGAGTCATATGCACGATTGGCGCACATGTTTGGCAGTTGAACAAATATCGGGAAAAGTCAGTGGAAATTGGGTATTTCGAGGCACGCGAGTACCCGTTCGCGCTTTGTTTGAAAACCTACGAGATGGCGCTTCCATTGAGGATTTTTTGAACTGGTTCCCAGGTGTTCAGCGAGAGCAGGTCGAAACGGTTCTTGATTACGAACTCAAATCTTTAGCTGTTCCAGCGACCTCATGAAGATATTGTTCGATCAAGGCACTCCTGTTCCATTTTGAACCGGTCACAATGACCGGTTTTTTTGTGCCACATAGAAAAGGATTTGACTTTTTTAATTCGGTAGCTATTTATATGGAGGCCAGATTATGATTCTTACCTTGTCGTTCAAGACCCTCGGTGGACGATATACTGTTACGGTCATCGCGGAGTTAAGCGCAAACGGCCAAAATCTTAAGGCGCGCGATAAACACCTCACACACCTTACTTCCTGTGAACCACAATTTTTTCGTCTGATTCAGGAAAATCAGAACCACAGAGGCAACGGCTAATAGAATGATTATTGTACAATCGCCTTTACCATTTTGAAAGTAATTCAGACTTCCTATAACAGGAGCGCTAACAATTGGGCAAAACACTCCGATAAAAGTCAGAATCGATCCAACTATCCCGCAAATATGAGGTGATCCAAAGTCCTCTGCCTTGTTGGAAAAAGCTCGCTGAGCATGTCTATCGCCAACCCTTGTCGATGAAGAACGTCTGATGGATGAGATTTCGATATTATATTTTTTGCGGATAGCATCCAACTGAGCGGGAAAGATTCCCAAATCTTCAGCAGCATTTGCCAATCCCTTTTTCTGGAGAAGTTCCGTAACCTCCCTTATTGTCAGATTCGATGGAATCTCAGAAATTCGGGTATCCGGCTTGCCCCGCATCATTATTTCTTCTTTCAATTTGTTGAACTCATCTTCAGATATAGCTCCCTTCTCCTTCAACTCAGAGAGTTTCATCAACTCTTCGACTACGTTTTCCTTCGAATTTTCATTCGAATTTAAGGAATCCTTAGACATTGCTAACCCTCCCGGAAAGTGTGGATACAGGAAGTAAGGTGTGTGAGGTGTTTATCGCGCGCCTTAAGAT
>JBBCAX010000401.1:0-39871 GCA_051382335.1 Deltaproteobacteria bacterium TL4 | reverse complement strand
TGATTGCATGGTTCATTCGGGTGAGAGGGTTAACATGATTTTTGAAAAATTGTTAATACACTACTCCTGATTGAGTTGCAATTTCTACTAATTTTTAGACAGGGTGGCCGAACTTACGACCAAGCCCTATGATACCGATACCGGACAGTGGAAAAGTGAAGGGGAAGTTATTGCTCAGGTAGTTCCTGCCAGTAATTCGGGTAGAACCCAACGTGAAGGCGAAAAACAGGATCTTCAGGTGAGTTTTAAGACCAAGCACTTGTCTTATTTTAACCTGGATTATTTCCGTAGTGCGCGTTGTCAGAATACTCAATTTAAGATAAAAAATCTGCCGCCTGAGGTTCAGCTTCGAGTTAAATTGAAAGCGAAGGGTTGGACTAAAACGCTGTGGATTGACGATTCCTTTGATGGCTTTGCCTATGCCCCCCAAAATCTGGAAACCACAATGACTTTTTACTATGAAAATAAAGTTATCCTGGAAAGAACAGTGCCTGATCTCTGCGCGGCGTTTGAGGTGGATTTCGCGGATACCTTTGGTTCGATTAAAATGAAGGAAATTAACATTAGTTTCCGTGCTTACTGTAAAAATTTGCCCACCCAGTTCAACTGGGGAAGCGTCTATACGACCTATCGCAAAAAACCTGAGCAGGGAGAACGATCCCTGTGGCGTTGGGGCGGATCTTTAAGTCTTGGACAGTCGGGAGGTTCGGCTTATGGTTCAAGTTCTATCAAGCTAAAACTGCTGGTGGGTCAGACCTATGAATTTCTGATCCGAGGTTGGGCACGTTATGAGGGAAAGTATTATAATGAGGGGATGACCAAGGAAATAAAGATTGATGATAACACTGAAGAACAAAAGATTGAAGGGGATTTTGAAATGCCAAAAGAGCTTTGTTTAGTCCTTAGAAACGCCGCTTATAAATAAGCAAAATCTTCCCAACCCGTTCCTACGCTTTGCGTAGGAACGCCTTTTCGTTTCCGGCATCCTGTCAAAAGTAATCTGCAGTCAATGCGGATAGGATACCGCAGCGCGGCACAGTTTTATTCTTGGCAAAAAGACGGTTCCCTCATCAAAATCACTCTTTTTTATAGGACACATTCATCAATCTCTTGCCAAGAATATTTACCAGTGTCCGTTTACGTCAGAGTTGGAATGCTTACTGAATTATCTCAAAAATATTATCAATCGCTTTTTTTTGTGTGTCAAAAATTGTTTTTTTGGAGGGATTGTCCGATCTCAGACAATCACAATTTTCAAAAATTGGACTGGAAAGAAACAGTCTTCCTTTATCCCAGGTAATGGGGTAGAGTCTACAGGCTGAAGGGATCATCCGTCTGGGCAGTTTATTTTTGATCACTAAACTCACCAATTCACAACCTTTGCCTTTTGCGCTATGAAAAACACAATAATTGTCTTTTTTTCTGACCCTGGTTCCTATGGATCCTCTCCCAAGAAATTCGGGATCCCCATTCCATTCGCTATTAAAGCAATCTTCAAATTTTAATTCTATGGCTTCTTCAACGAGCTTTCTGTGTTTCAGGATTAAATCGTAACTCTCTTTGTCGGTATTAACACCCAAATGACAACAGGCGCCACCTTGCTGATCACTGCCACAAGCACGGGAAAGACAGCCGCCAAATGATCCGCTGCTGAATCCCTGAAGCTTCAAAACATCAGGAGCTATTTCTGAAATTTTTATTTTTTTCATTTTTCCTCTTAAGAGTCTTATTTTGTTGATAGATACACTTTGACCACGTCATTTTAACCCAAAGATCATGGCTCGCAGCAAAATGTTGAACTGCATTTTTCTTGCCGAATATTAATGATTATTCAGAACTATGCCGAGCGAAGTTGCGACCTTAAAAATTTTATTTTTGTTCCCTTATAATTTTTTTAAAAAAGATAACAACTCCCCTAGACATTGGAAAAAATATATGCAATAGCCTCTAATAGAGCCAGTTTTTTTCAGGATATTGATAACTTTAGATAATCATGGGTACGTTATGAAACATGTTATAAAAATATTGGTCGTCTCTCTGTTTTGCCTCGCATTTGCTGGTGTACCTCAGAGTTTTGGAGAAGATCGTGTAGATTGTGATGCCTGCCCGTTCAGGATTGAGTCGTTAGACAAGCCTTTTAGTCTCACAGGAACCTGGTTGTTTACCCGGGAAGATTCAGAGACCAATGCCCAGATCAACATTGATACCAGCGAGTGGAAAACCGTCAACGCGCCTGGACCATGGAAAAAAGTTTACAATGATGGAAAAGACTATAGCGTCGGTTGGTACCGTGGTGTTTTGGAATTCAATCCTGAGTTGATAGGGCAAGAAGTTGTTTTCCTGGTGGATACTTACATGGGAAGAATCAATTTCTTTCTTGATGAACAGGAAATCTACCGTAGACCAGGGAGGATTAATACGGAACGCTACTACTCGGTTCAACCTGTTCCCGTTCGGTTCACGGTAAAGCAGATTCGTCACACCGTAGCGATTAAAGTGGACACGCCTTTAATGACGGGAATTTATCAATTACCGTTAGAGTTGAGAAAGTACGACCAGCATGACGTTCAGTTAGCCTGGTTTCAATTCTGGGGTGGCGAAGTCAGGATGATCGCAGGATATGTGATTCTGTTTTTTGGATTTTTCTTTTTATTGGTTTACATCAAAACAGAATATGGGATGTATCTTTTTGCCGCCATTGTTGGTTTTGTCGGTTTTCCCTTCTATTGTTTCCCGGGAGACAACCTGCTGAAAGTATTCGCGCCTGAACAATTACTTTACATGCACTATTTTGGCTTATATTCCTTCATGTTCATCTATATTTTCTCCCAGTATTTTTACAAATTTACGCCTAAATTTAACTGGTTCTATGGAGGCTATCTGGGACTCATGGCCTGTTCCTTCATCGTTCTGGCCTTTACCCATTTTGAAGCACACTTGAAAGTATTTCAGATTGTGAGAGTCGTCTATTTTGTCAGTTGTCTGGTGTTAGCCTTTCTGATGGTTTATCAATTAACACGTGGAGTCCTGCTGAAAAAGCCAGGCGCGGGAACGCTGCTGGCCGGTACTCTTTTCTTTATGTACGCCGGAATCCACGATATGCTGCTTGCGCTAGGAAAGATCAACGCCACCGCCATGATTTTTGCCGGAGCTTTAGCGGCTACGGCCTGTATGTTGTGGGTTTCCATAACACGCTTTGCCAATACCTTTGTGGAAAACAAAGTCCTCTTGAAGGAAGTCCGGGACATGAACGAGAACTTGGAGAGTTTGGTTGCGGAACGTACAGCACAATTGCGAGAGAAAACCAACGATATCCAAAGCATGCTTCAAAATATGCCTGAAGGGATTCTCACCGTTATGGAAGGAAATGAGATTCACCACGAATACTCCGCCTACCTTGAGGATATCCTGGAAACCAAGGAGATCGCAGGTAAAGATGTCATGGATGTTGTCTTCAAAAACACCAATTTAGGAGCAGACGCCGTGTCAGGGGTCGATGCGGTCTTTGGTGCATGTATTGGACAGGATTCCATGAACTTTGAGTTCAACACACACATGATGGCACGTGAGATTGAAAAACACTTTGAGGGACATACCAAATCCCTGGAATTGTCCTGGTCACCGATTTGTAATGATGAGGGTGAGATTGACAAGTTGATGCTGTGTATCCGGGATGTCACTGAGTTGAAACAATTACAGGCGGAAGCCGCCGGACAAAAGCGGGAATTGGAGATTATTGGTCAAATCCTGGCAGTTTCCCAGGAAAAATTCCATGAGTTTGTCATAGGTTCAGAAAAATTTATTGAGGAAAACCGCAAAATTGTTAATGAAGTTAAAGAAAGAGATCCCGAAATCTTGAGCACCCTCTTCCGTAACATGCACACCATCAAAGGGAACGCCAGAACCTATGCGTTTGTTCATCTTACCAATCGTCTGCATGAAACAGAGCATGAATATGATGTCTTGAGAAAAGATCCTAATGCGGTTTGGGATCCGCAACATCTACTGCAGCAATTAGACGAATCGCTTGAAATGATTCTGGAGTACGCTTCGATCAACGATAATAAACTCGGCAGAAAAGGTCCAGGACGTCGAGGCAATGTGGATAAGTTCTTGATGATTGAAAAGGACAATGTTGAAAATGCGTTGTCCATGTTGAGGGCTGTTGAACTGGACAATGTAAGCAAACTGAAAGAGGCTTTGGCAGACGTCGAAAACATGTTGAAGCTGATTGGGACTGAAAAAATTGGAAATATTATTTCTGGCGTTATTGAATCCGTCCCTGCGTTGGCCCAGGAATTGGACAAAGAAGCTCCGGAGATTAAGATTGTTGATGATAATGTTTCGATCAAAAACCAGGTATTTGGTTTGCTGCGTAACTCGTTCATGCACATTTTCAGAAATTCCATGGATCATGGCGTTGAAACACCTAAAGAACGGACAGCAACCGGGAAAGCCCCGGCAAGTACTATTATGCTCACCGTGAGCTTGGATGAAAAGCATCTCACCTTCAGATATAAAGACGATGGTCGCGGTTTGGCGATCTCAAAAATCAAAGAAAAAGCCATTGCCAATGGGCTCATCTCAAAAACGGATAAACTCTCTCATGAAGAAGTAGCACAATTGATTTTCCACTCTGGACTTTCTACAGCGGAAAAAGTAACAGAAGTTTCTGGGCGTGGTGTGGGAATGGATGCCGTTAAGAAGTTTTTCGAAAGTGAACACGGAAGTGTAAGTATTAATGTTTTGAAGGGCGTAAACCCTGATGCGGAATATGTTCCTGTTGAATTTGTACTCACGCTACCTGCCAATGTTGCCGTTAAAGCAAAATCCTGATAGTCTTGTTCTTACGCTCCATCCCTGGTGTTCATGGGATGGAGCGTCTTGTTCCCAGAGTGTCCTACCGAATCTGATGTGATAGATGTTCATCTAAATAAATTCAGAAAACTCATCCTGTTGCGAGATCCGTTTAAACAACGCTGTTTCAGGAGTGCCAAAGCTTGCTTTGACCAGAAAGGCG
Source organism: Deltaproteobacteria bacterium TL4 (assembly GCA_051382335.1). Taxonomy (GTDB): domain Bacteria; phylum SAR324; class SAR324; order SAR324; family NAC60-12; genus JBBCAX01. The sequence goes on along the minus strand of JBBCAX010000401.1, from coordinate 34,851 downwards.
AAGGCCTTTCTTTGCCTTTGGCCAAAGCAAGCTTTGGCACTCCACAGTCGGGATTAGACTCAAATGAATTTATTTAAATGAACGTCTATAGCAGCGTATTTCATAAAGTAACTCGTGAGTTTTTTTAGGTTTCAAAAGAAATCATGAGGTCCTCATGCCTGCTGAATTCGTCGAGAATCGCTTCCCACATACGAGACTCGGAATCCCGGCGCATACGGGGTTCACAGAGATACCGCAACGTCAGTAAAATGCCAACAGGTTTCATCGTATGGGGTTTCACATAAACCATGGGCGTTAAATAGTGGTACTTAATCATTTCATCTTCTATCGTCTTGAGGACGCCTTCCGCTTTTTTTACGGTCGCTACTGTTTGTTTCTCCGCAATAGTTTGTAAGATCATCCGAGCCTTTTTCCAGTCACTTTCGAACGTCACTTCCAAGGCCATTTCATTCCAAATAAAAGGAAAGCCTTTGGTGTAATTAGTAATGGGTGTGGTTAAGATCAAACTGTTTGGTACTTTAATGATTCTCCCTGTACTTTGGTCTCCCCCTACCCAATTTCCAATCTCCATCAGGGTAAAATAAAAGAAGCCGATTCCAATGACATCGCCCTGATATGTCCCGATTTGCACTCTGTCTCCCGATAAAAACAAATTTCTCCAGAGGATGAAGATAAACCCCACCAAATTCATAATGGATTCTTTCTGAGTAACAGTTAGCGCCGCAGCAATTAAACCCAGAAATGTCAGAACTGGTTCCAGTCCTTGAATCCACAAACGTCCAATCAAAATGAGCCCTGCAAAAAATAGCGCATAGGACGAGCCTTTGCGCCAATTATAGCGGGTATGTGCCTCTGTTGTTTGCCGGGAGACAATTTTGTTAATCAACAGATGGAAGATCCACAGAAGCAAACAGATGGACAGCGAACCCGTCAGTTTTTGATCGCCAGAATGGAACAGATTCAGGACGTTGATACGGTCTAACCAGTCATTCATAAAAATACTCCTTTGACGCTAAGTTTATGGATTGAGATGAGGTGTTCGAGCCTGGTTTTTATTTCGGCCAATGAGCGCCAACAAATGATAGCGCAGAATTTCGTAACTCATCTTACCTTCAAATTTATATTTTGCAACGTGTGAGGACATCCTCATGGCTTATTTCAGTCGACGCAACAGGTCTTATGAAAATTTAGTGCTTTTTCTTGGTTTTTGTGGCTAAATAAAGGCCTATCACTACAAAAGTGAGATCTTTCTACTCAACGCATCTCTGAGGTTTTATGATATATTTATCAAAAACGCTTGCTCAATTATTTGAAAAAAATATTTTATATCCGTATGAGAGACCCCTAAGTCAATTGAACTCAGGAACTCAAAAGCTCATTCAGTCGGCCTTTGAGGGGATTGATCCTCAAAGGATGGTCGATTATCATGTTCATCTGTTAGGCGTAGGTTCAAAAAACACAGGGACCTTTGTCCATGCCGATATCCGACAGGGCTTCCATCCTGTTCAGCAATTAAAATTTATAATCTATGCTCATGCGACAAGAGTTCGGAATTTTGAGCGAGGAGATCAGGACTATGTATTACGATTGATAAAACTGATACGAAGCATGAGCCCTCAGGGGAAATACCATATTTTGGCCTTCGATAAATTTTATACTCCAGAAGGACGGGCTGATTTATCAAAGACCGCCTTTTATGTTCCGAATGACTATGTCGTTGAAGTTGCGGAGCGTTATCCGGATCTGTTGTTACCCGTCATTTCGGTACACCCCTATCGCACGGATGCCTTGAGTGAGCTGGATCGGTGGGGGAAACAAGGCCTTAAATGGGTTAAATGGCTTCCCAACTCAATGGGGATTGATCCTTCTAGTTCCAAGCTGGATGCGTTTTATCAAAAGATGAAACACTACCAGATGATTTTACTGACACATACCGGTGTCGAACATGCGGTTAACTCTGAGGAACATCAGGAGATGGGGAACCCCTTGTTGCTAAGAAAACCCTTGAACTACGGAATCCGGGTGATTATGGCGCATTGTGCGAGCTTGGGAAAAATGGCAGACCTGGATTCTCCTGATCGAAAAAAAGTGTCCTGTTTTGATTTGTTTATACGCATGATGGAAGAGAAAAACTATGAAAGACATCTTTTTGGAGATATCTCAGGTACCACTCAAACCAATCGTCACCCTAAAGTTCTTCGGACTCTGATTGACCGTTATGATTTGAGACATCAGCTTGTTAATGGCAGTGACTATCCGATCCCCGCCATTAAAACCTTAATCAGCACAAAAAAATTAGAACTCACAGGTTTTATTACCGCTCAGGAACGAAAGTATTTGAAAGAAATCAGTCAGTACAACCCCTTATTATTTGATTTTGTTGTGAAACGAACCGTCAAATACCCTCGAACGAAAAGAAAATTCGCTCCTTCAATTTTTATGGCGAATCCTCTGCTGGAAGACTAAGGCTTGAACATCGAGTTTTAAGAAGGGGATTTTAATAACTTCCCCATTTAACAAAAGGAGAAGTTGTTTGATGTCCTTTTAGTATTTAAATTGCCAGATCACATTGAGAAGTTCATGAGCTTCATTCGCCATGTTATCTGCGAATTGAACTTGGCTTGAGGCGGTATTATCAATTTTTTCCGCTGCCTCGGCGACTTCGGAACTACTTTCCGCCAAACGTTCCAAGGTTACATTGATTTCCTGTGCCGCAATGTTTTGCTCCGAAGTTGCTGTGGAAATTTGAGAAACGACTGTGGAACTTTCATTAATTTTTTGTGAAATTCGGGAAAGACTGGAGTCGACAAGCTTGACAGAATCCTGTCCTTCACCAATTCTTTGGTTGCTTTCCTGAATCAAACTCTGTATTTCCTGAGTCACATTGGCGGAGTTTTCAGCCAATCGTCGTACTTCATCGGCAACCACAGCAAACCCCTTTCCCTGCTCACCCGCTTTTGCGGCTTCGATCGCTGCATTGAGTGACAACAAGTTGGTTTGATTCGCAATTTCGCTAATAGCGGAAATGGAATTATTAATTTGCGTAGCCGTATCGTGAATACGCTGCATACTGTCCTGCATCTGTTGCACTACTTTGGAACTTTCCTTGCTTTCTTCTCCGGCTTCAATGGATAGACGATCCGCGCCTTTGGCATAATTTGCGGTCATTTCGATGCCTGACTGAATTTGTCGCATTGAGGCGGAGGTTTGTTCAATTGCCGCGGATTGAGCGGTTGCCAACTCTGTCAGCACATGAATGGTTCCGGAAATATTACTGACAGAAGAACTCATTTGCATACTTTGATGATCAATTCGACCTCCTCCGTTAGCAATATTCTTAACAATCTCCTGAATTTGAGCCACAAATTTGTTAAAAATAAGGGACAACTCCGATATTTCGTCATCCCCTGTTGTTTTTAATCGCAAGGTCAAATCCCCCTCTGATGAGACAAGGGCATCCAATATTTTTTTCAGAGCCATTAACGGTTGAGTGATAGTTTTCCGTGCGATAAACGTGAGACCCGCCATGAGCAAGATCAACAAAACCAGGGTTTCAACAGCACGGATATAAAGGAGTTCTCTACGTTGAGTTTTAATGTCGCTATATAATCCATCGCAAACGGCATCAATCGTTTCTTCCTCCAGCGTTCCCATTTTCTGGATACTGGCATTCGTGTAGGCGAACCTGATTTTTCCGAGCAATTTTCCATCTTTCTCCACCGCTTGCCCAAGGCGCATCACCTCAGGAGGATTCGCTTCAGGAAACTCCGCACTGTCATGAAAAGGGACTACCGAGCCCTCCGCATTGAGCTTTACCCCTGTAAACAACTCGCCATTACCATCAACAACCATCACGCCGATGATTGCTTTGTTGGTAATGAAAAGTTTCACCGCAGCCAACCCCTGTTCCGCATCCGCGTTCAAAAGGGCATCTTGAATAAAATAAGCGAAGATTCCTAATTGTCTGTTCATTTCCATTTCCAGTTGTTGCTCTGCCGCTTCAATTTTTTCCTGATATTTTTTTTCTTGAGACTCTAACTGTATCTGCCCCCGCTCGCGGAGTGATTGTTCATTGAGTTTAACAGTAACCACAACACCAATCACCGAGACAATAAAAGTCAGCACCGCGGTGACTGATAGTAATTTCACCAACAGCGTAGCCCTAAACTTCACTTTGAGGGACTTCTTACTTCCTTTTCCTTCACTGGTTATATCCGATTTGGTCATTTCTTGTTTCATAAGGCCTATATAGTTAGTATGGAAAAAATTGATTTCCTAAGTGGACGCTATTACTCTTTTGATGGATACCTCTGTTCCTGTTTATAGGAGGTTTACTCTCATTTTGTCAATGCTAATTTAAAGTTCAGCCCTGTTAATTGTAATCTGAAATTTGCCAATACCCCCTTTTCGGGATTGAGGGGGGCAGGGAAACGATTTTAAGCTTCTTGTTATTCTAACTGACTGATATTGTTGCTCCACATTTTTCTGTCGGGACGATCCACGTGGGGCACCAGAATTCTGCAAAGGCTGAAACCGTGAAGAAGGAGAAGTCAAAAGGCATGTAATATGCTTTTCCTTATTACGTCAAAGAGATTCATCAATCCGGATTGTGATGTTACAGGCAACTCCATTGTTTATGCCAAGGAATGAAAATTTCATAACTTTTTAAATTCTCATTCCTGACTGACTATTTTTGTGAGGTTTCAATGCTACAGAGAATATTGTATGTTGTGATTGCTTTACTATTCAGCGCGAGTGTCCATGCCCAAAGCATCGACGAACGATGTACTCAAAATGGCCCGTCAGCTTGTATTGACTGGGATCGAGGTGTTGTGATTGCGGAAGGCGTCGGTGCGCCCTCCCGCTTCGCGACCAACTCTGCCGTTCGCAACGCAAGCGCTATTCGGGCAGCCCGTTTGGATGCCGCACGAAATCTTTTGGAAATGATCAAAGGCGTTAATATTTCCTCAAACACGACGATGCAAGAAGCCATGATTGCCACCGATGAGGTGAGAACGCAGGTTCAAGGGAAATTAGACGGATTACGACCTGTGGGAGAACCCAGGTATTTTTCTGACGGCTCGGTTAAACTTCGAATGGAAGCACGGTTACGCAACACAATTCCTGATGAATTTGTTTATCGAACAGAGTCCGAAGCGTCCAATTTTGCGCCTGTGCCTCTGCAACCGTTTCCCTTGCAAGCACCTTTAGCTAAATCCGATTCCGGCCCACAGATTGATATCAACCGTGTCTATACCGGGTTGATCATTGATGCGTCACAAATTGAGGTTCAACCCGCCATGTCCCCCAAGATCATTGATGAACAAGGGAAAGAAGTTTATGGCTCCGCCTATGTGGATCGCGGTTTTGTCCTGAAACATGGCATGGCCGGCTATGTAAAAACGATGGACAAAGCACAGCAAAACGACCGAGTCCAGGACAAACCTTTAGTGGTGAAAGCCCTTGGCAGCGCAGGCAAAAATAAAACCGATATAGTGATCAAAAATGAAGACGCGCAAAAGTTACGTCAAATTGCCGCTACCCAAAGTTTTTTACGCGAAGCCCGTGTTGTGATTGTGTTGAAATGAGGGACTCCATTACTTAAAAACCCGGGGATAGGCTTTCTGAAATTCTCCAAACAAAGTCCAGAGCCGGGTTGGCGACATATTGGGATAGATAAAACATTCTCCCCTTTGTTTGAGTAGAATGAAATTAACCGTTTGATCCTGCGCTTTTTTATCGTGCAAGATCAAGCTTTGAAAACGCTCTTGATTCAGGGCAGGCAAGGGCTGTGACACAAGGTAAGGTTGTAAACAGGAACGCACCTTTTCAAAGTCTCCCTGCGCCAGAAAATCCAATTGACGGGAAACAAACGCCGCAAAAAACATTCCAACGCCGACAGCCTCCCCATGTAAATATTGAGTATACCCTGTGTGGGTTTCCAACAGGTGTCCCAAGGTATGCCCGAAGTTTAAGGTTGCTCTGAGATTACTTTCTTTTTCATCCAGTTCCACAACCCGTGCTTTGACCTGGCAGGAGCGATAGACAGCCTCTTCCAAAAAAGTGAGATCCAGGGGTTCCAGGGAATGGGTTTGAATCCTGTCCAGAAGCTCCACGTCGTGAATCAATCCGTGCTTCAGCAATTCCATGTACCCTGCCTGCAACTCACGAAAGGGCAGGGTTTTCAAAAACACCAGATCCGTACAGACATAACTAGGTTGTTTAAACGCGCCAATCGTGTTTTTTCCCAGAGGATGATTTACCGCGGTTTTACCGCCAATACTACTATCGACAAACGCCAACAAGGTTGTTGGAACCTGGACAACACGGATACCCCGCATGAATGTCGCTGCGGCAAATCCTGCCATATCGCCAATCACGCCGCCTCCAAACGCAATCAAAACCGTATTTCGGTTGGCATGCTTTGATAACAAAAAATCGTAAATCAGTGCTAAGGTTTCCAAAGTTTTATACTGTTCCCCATCCGGCAAAATACAGGTATCTACTTGAATTTCTGTAGCTTGTAAGGATTGTGAAATAAGGAAAGGGTATAAATTATGTATTGTCTGATTGGTGACAACCACCACGTGCCTGGCCTTTACCCGGCGGAGGAATTCAGGGAGAAGCGGCTCAAGAATATGTTGGCCAATGTGAAGCTGATACTCATATCCCGGAATGTTGACTTGCAATTCTTTCATAACGGCCTCTGAAGGGGTCTTGCTCATGAATTAATTTCCATAATAACGCCTTAGTCTTCGGTATTTTCGGCTCATGGTAAAGATCTTAAGAGCAACGAACAAGACATTCTTCTTTATAAAAAAGATTAAAAGCCCACCTTGAGTTTTTAATCACAAAACCGTATGCTGGGCAGTGTGGTAAAAGGACATTCCTATTCTTTTCCTGGCCTTTAACTTATGGCTTAATTCGGTTTGACTTTAATCAACGAAGCCACTATGTCTTTCGCAAAATTATTTTGGAAAACAGCAGATATCGCCGCGAATAAACACCATGTCAGTCACTTATGCCAGGAATTTGGAATCACGCCCATCCTGGCGCAAGTCCTGGTTGCCCGAAATTTATTAGACATAAGCGTCGTGGAAAACTTCCTCAACCCCAGCGTCAATCAATGCCATGACCCTTTTCTGATGCATGATATGGAACACGCAATGGACCGAATTCTTTACGCCATTCATCGAGGTGAGAAAATTGCCATTTATGGCGATTATGACGTTGATGGGACGGCTGCCACGGTCATTGTTTACAAATATCTCAAGAGGATCGGAGTTCGGGTTTACTACTTTATTCCTGAACGCATGAAAGATGGTTATGGGTTAACGGAAAAAACCTTAAGGGAGTTGAAACGAAAACAGGTCAATATCGTGATTACTGTCGATAATGGTTCAACAGCCGTTGAGGAAGCCTTACTCATTAAAAAAATGGGGATGGACTTGTTGATCACGGATCACCACCGGTTTGGGGACAAAATACCGGAAGCTCAGGCCATTGTGAACCCCAAACATCCGCGGTGTTTGTATCCGTTCAAGGGACTTGCTGGCACCGGGGTTGCGTATAAACTTTTAGTAGCCCTCGATCAATCATTGACCGAACAGAATTTTTGGTACCGATCCGGATATATTCGACCTGATTTAGAAAGAGATTTGGATCTGGTCGCACTGGCGACTATTGCCGACCGTGTTCCGCTGATTGACGAAAATCGTTTTTTTGTCCAGCGAGGATTGCAGCTATTGAACCATGCTCCCCGCCCCGGAATTCAGGCCTTATTGAAAGCAAGCAATACCCACGGAAAAATAACCACGGCGACCGTGAGTTTTAAATTAGCGCCTAAAATCAACGCGGTTGGAAGGTTGAGTGACCCCAATACCGGAGTTCGCTTGCTCCTTTCCCGCTCTTTAATGGAAGCACGACCTCATGCGGAAGCCTTGATTGAAGTCAATATAGAACGTCAACGAATGGAACGACTGGCCCTGAACAGCGCCATCCTGTCAGCCTCGGAACAGCATGACCAAAAAGTGATTATTTTGATCAGTGAACATTGGCATCCCGGGGTCATTGGGAATGTCGCCACAAAAATTGCGGGTCAATTTCATAAACCCACTTTAGCGGTAACGCTGTCCGGAAATAAAATTGCGTTAGGCTCTGTCCGCAGTGTGGGAAATTTTGATATTTGCTCTGTTTTGGAACGATGTTCCAGTTTTTTGGAAAAATTTGGAGGGCATACGGCGGCGGCCGGGTTGAGTTTGCAATCCCAAAACTTAAGTTTGTTTTGTAAAAAATTCCAGGATATGATTGAAGGAGGTGTCGATCGGACTTTCCTCAGGGATAATGACCTGATTATTGAAGCCTGGATCCATGAAAAGCAACTGGGGTCTCAGTTTGTTGAAGAGTTGATTAAAATGTCTCCCTTTGGTGTGGACAATCCAGAGCCTATTTTGGGAATTCATGACGCTTATCTTAAAGCTCCATCGGTTTTTGGAAACAATCACCTCAAATTTTTTGTGAATACCACAGATGCTGATATCGAAGTTGTTGCATGGGAGCGCTCAGAGTGGTATAAGCGGATATCGGGTTACTTTGATTTGGTAGTGTCGCCTCAAGTCATGGGACCGGCAAACCAGGCACGTATTCAATTTAAAGCGTTGGATATTAAATCAACGTGATTTTTCATTTTTTATTTAGGGTCTTGCGATGATCACTACATTAGGGTTGTGGCTCAGTATTCTTTTCTATTTAATCAGTTGGGGGTCCGGACTTTCTCTGGCATCTCACCCATCGGATTGGCGCCTGAAGGTTTATATCCAAAGTTGTCGAATTGGATGTCTGATACACAGTATTACTTTGATTTACAGTCTTTATTATTTGGGACATTGGCCTCAAACCTTTATTAGTGACTTACTGAGCTTTGTGGCGTGGTTGAGCATCATCGTGTTGATTTTATTTCGAACACAAATCGAAAATATCATCAATTCCGCGGTAGTTCCGGTTTTTGCTGTGGTTTTAATGATTATCTCTTCAGGCATCTCCGCTGGCAGCGTCCCGGCGTTGATCTTTTTTGAACAAGCAAGCTGGCTCCGTCAAGCGTTGTTGGTGACTCATATTGTCACCTTGATTGCGGGGCATATTTTATTTGCTTTGGCCTGTGGTTCCAGCATTTTGTTTTTATATCAGGAACATCAAATAAAAACCAAGTTGGTACGTGTCCTGGTTAATCGCTTTCCCTCTTTGGGAACCTTAAATCAGATCAGTTATCGCGCAACGCTGTGGGGTTTCATGTTTTTGACGATGGGCTTGAGCTTGGGAATCCTCATGAGGGATAACCTGCAAGGCTTTGCCACGATTGGTATTCGACGCGGCATTTCGCTCCTGGTCTGGTTGACGTATGCCATGTTTTTGATAGAACACCAAATTCAGGGTTACCAAGGGAAACGTATTGCTTTTTGGCCGATCATCGGATTTTTTATCGTGATGATGGGTGTCGGCGTGGAAATTTATCATTTGAATTTAGCTGTTCGATAACTCCTCATGGATGAGTTATTTTTATTTACCTTGGCCGTTTGAATCCGTGAGCTATTTTTAAAAACCTGTGATTGATGAGTCGATAAGGAGAATGTATGAAAGCGGTGACTCTTTTGGCGTTTGGAGAAGCGGAAAATTTGCGACTGACGGACATAGAGAGGCCTACCCTGGGGCCTCGTGATTTACTGGTTAAAGTCAAAGCGGCCGGTGTTAATCGTGCGGATATCCTCCAACGGAGAGGACATTATGCCCCGCCTCCTGGCGATTCAGAAATATTAGGACTCGAAATCGCCGGAGATGTTGAAGCCCTAGGGCTTGAGGTTGAAGGGTTTCAAAAAGGAGACCGGGTTTTTGGCTTGATCACAGGAGGCGGTTATGCCGAATATGCCAGCATTGATGCCCGCATGGCGATTCCCATGCCTGAAGGCTGGAGTTATCCCTACGCTGCCGCTATTCCTGAAGTCTTTTATACCGCTAACGAAACCTTGTTTACTTTAGGACAACTCACCGCAGGAGAAGTCGTATTGATTCATGCCGGAGGAAGCGGTGTGGGGACCGCAGGAACTCAAATGGCACATTACGAAGGCGCGAAGGTCTTTGTCACCGCAGGTTCTCCTCAAAAAATTGAACGAAGTCGAAAATTAGGAAGTTTTGCGGGTATTGATTATAAAACCCAGGATTTTGTCGAGGAAATCAAGAAATGGACCGATGGCGATGGCGTCCATTTAGTCCTGGATTTCATCGGAGCCGCCTATTTACACCGCAACATCAAAATATTGAAACACCAAGGAAGACTGGTTCTTGTAGGACTGATGGGAGGGATCAAAGCTGAAATCAACTTGGCGCTTGTCATCTCCAAACGAATTAAAATTTTTGGTTCAATCATGAGAAGTCTTCCCCTTGCCGAAAAAATCGCGATTAAAGAACGCTTTGTGACACGATGGTTGCCTGTGTTGCTGGAAGGCTCAATCCACCCCGTTATTGATACGGTCTTTCCGCTTGAAAAAGTTAAGGCGGCGCATCAATATATGGAAAATAATCAGCACTTTGGGAAAATTATTTTAGCCTTGGAATAAACAATTTTAAATCACTGCCATGAATCATTTTGTAGAAGCCTTCAATGAGGACCTGAGTCAAATCAAATTGGCAATTCGCTCCGGGTTAAAAGAACATCTACCTTTCCTTTCTGAAATCATTCAATATTTGGTTGAAAGCCAAGAGGTCTCTTGGAGATCCCTGGTGCTGCTGATGAGTACTCAAGTTTTCACCCCCATCACTCGTGATACGCACCAAATAGGCAGTGTTCTGGAATATCTCCATGTCGCCGCAAAGATGCATCGTCACATTGGAAATGCGGAAACGTTGAGACGCTATCAAAAACAGCTCTTAGGCATTTGGGGAAATGAAGCCAGTGTCCTTTTAGGCGATTATCTTCTCTCCCGCTCCTTTCAGACCTTAACTCAGCTTGGCAATTTAGAGATATTGGATGCCGTTTCCTTAACCACCCAACTCATTTCCAGAGGACAGGTTTTGGAAATTTCCGAACCCTTCTATCAATTCAAGGAAGTCAAGTACCTTGAGATGCTTGAGTGTAAGACGGCAAGTTTAGTTGGTGCCGCCGCAAAAAGTGGGGCTATTTTAGGCAAAGCGAATGAGGCGTTACAGCATGATTTCTATGAGTACGGTCTGTGTCTTGGAAAAGCGATACACCTCCGGAAAGATTTGGAAGTAGCTCAAAATCCGTTGAAATTACAAGAACTCCTTGAACGTCAGGAAGCTAATTTTTTAATTTGCCATGTGCTGAATCTGGAAGTTAAGGAACCGAATAAAGAGGACCTTGTGACGTTATTGAAATCGGAGGAACCTCCTGACGTGAAAGCAGAACGACTTCAACAGGCCTTTGTTCAAGGAGCTTCGTTTGAGTATACACGAACCTGTATTAGAGACGCGCTATGCCAAGCCAGGGAACACCTCATTTCATGCAAAGAGTCACAAACACTCACATCACTGATTGATGGTTTCCTGACTTGGAGGTTGTAGGGATATGTCCAGATTACACCCTTTTTGTAATCACTCAGCCACCGAAATTAATAGTAAATTGAACTCCGACAGAACTTGTTGGCGTCCAGAGAAGCTTCGACATTCCTGCGGCATATGCGGTATAAGCGTTTGTTGCTGTCGCAGCACTACTTCCCAGAGCTCCCGTTACAGCAGCGTTATTTGTCGCCGTTGTAATATCCTTTCTTAAAGCACTGTCTTCCTTCGTTGAAAGCATGTGATAGAAGAAGGTGATACTCGCATCGTTAGTAACTGGATACACATAGTTCGTCATAAGAGCCGAATCCATCTCAACCAAGGCGGGGACATAATCCGTTTCTCCATAACCAGGAGTGGACACGGAGGTATAATCAATGGCCAACAGACCCTTTGTTTTAAAGTCAAAGACCGCGCCTACGGAAATGATATTTCCGACCAAGGTTTCGGACTCATTTTCAGTGACATCAAAATTTTTGAGTCCACCAACCAACGCATTGACGTTCGCATTGATTGTGGTATCGAATGTACCACTGGCAATTGCCGCATCAGCCGATGCGCTATCCAGTCCTGAAGCCATAAGGTTTGTTTTAACGCCAGCTTTTACGGATTGTGTCACGGAGGCTTTGATTAAACTGCCCACGCCGCTCACATCCCCGGAAAGAAACCTCGTCTGAACTTTATCCCCTGTAATAGATTGGTATCCCAAATAAGGTTTAACCATTCCCACTTCAACCGATGCGGAAAAGTTGAGGATGGAGTGTGTTTTTTCATGTTTAAATTGTGATGGAATCGGCACATCATCAGAAGAGGTTTCGTAGCCTCCCGCTGAAATCGTTTGCTGTCCTAAAGCCAATTGAACAGAACCAAACTTGCCCTCGAACCACAAGACATTATTTTTTGATTCATGAGAAGCGGCACCCGCGCCAATGGCTGAAGCATCGCCTGCACCGTCAAAACTGCCCAAGCCCAAGGTGATATCTTTACCTAAATGAATATCAATACTTAAACCTGGATCTTCCAAAACTGTAGAGGCTCCATGAAAAGCCTGGAAATCATCATCAAAATCTCCGGCATAAACATAAGTTTTTGCGGCAACAGAAGTCGCGGGTATCGTTTGATATCCTATTTTGATGCCCACCGCTGCATGGGGCGCATAGCGAGCCCACACGTCTCCTGTGTACACAAGGTTTTTCCTCTTTCCTCCAGGTTCCGTTAAGTCCGAAGGACTAGTTTCCTCTGCGTCAGGATCATCCGCGTCCATTTTAACACTGGCATATCCTATGAATTGATACCAATCCGTTCCATTGTAGTCCTGCTTACCACTGAGGCTAAGAAAATTGAGTTCGCCCCGGGTTCTTACGGTCTGACTTTCGCGATTATTCGCGCCATGCCGATGCCCTGAAGCATCCAATGGGGTGACATAATTTGTTTCTGCTTTGTAATAGCCGTTGACTTTCCCTTTAATCACCAGCGTCGTATCTTTCTTTTCCTCTGCCCTCAAGGGCAAGGCAAAGCATAAAGCACACGAGATTAAGAATACTATTTTTTTCATTGTATGATCCCTGAACGAGTTAAGATTAATTCCCCCCAATGTCCCAGATATGCCATTGCTTCTTTTTTGAGAATCCCCTCTCCGAGTTCATAGAAAGAAAAAAACAATTCGTCAAGAGCAGAATGCGAATTGGGGTAAAATACTTTGGAGAATGCGTGAGAGGGAAGAAAGGGGAGCGATGAGCTATCGAAACAATGAGTCCCCAAAGAGGCTTATGAATACTTGGATAGTTGAGTCAATACTTTGGAAATATCGAGGCTTTTGCCGGCCTCCAGATCTTCCAATAAGACTCTAAGAATATCAATGGCTTCAAGGACGAGATTCACAAGATCCGTATTGAATACTAACGTTCCCTGCCGAAATAATTGTAAAATATTTTCAAGTTTATGCGAGAGCTGCCCTATGTTTTTCAGGTTCAGGAGATTCGCACCGGCCTTAATAGAGTGAGCCGCACGAAACATCGTATTGATGATGTCTGCGTTAGAGGACTCCTGACACCCCTCCAACTGTAAAATTCCTGTCTCAATTTCCGACAAATGAAGTCGTGTTTCCTCTTTGAAGGAAAGGAGGACCTCCTCATCACCACTAAAATTCATATTAGCTTTCTCTAAAAGATCACCTGGATTCAATCAGTTTTATCGCCATTTCAGCCATTTTGTCGAGCTCTGGCTTCGACACCTGGTAATCCGCTTTGACCGCTTCTCCTTTATGGCGAAGCTCTTTGGTAATGATCGATGAATATAAAATAACGGGCAGTTTTTGTAATACCCCATCGTCTTTGATACTTTTGGTCAGCGTAAAGCCATCCAACAGGGGCATTTCTATATCAGAAATCACAATATGAAGCAAGTCCGTGATGTCTTTGTTCTCAACAAGCGCTTTTTCTTTAAGAGCTTTCAGGAAGGTTAAGGCTTCTTCTCCATTATTAACAATGTGCGCTTTAAAATTTGAAGCACTTAGATTTTTTTGAAGCATCAGTCGGATAGTCGGCGAATCTTCCGCAACCAGCGCGATGTATTCCTGAGTGGCTTTGACGGTGGTTTTCCATTCATTTTCTGTAGAGTTAGGATCGAGATCGGAGATAATGTACTCTAAATCCAGCAGTTGGATGAAATGATCCCCCCGGTCAATCATGCCAATAATTGACTTGGTCTCCATTTTTTGCAGGTATCCGCCTGGTGGAATCAACTCTTTCCAACTAACACGATGTATTTCTGTAACGCCTGAAACTAAAAATCCCTGAATCGAATTACTGAACTCGGTGACAATCACATTTTCGAACTTATGTTTCTGTCGTGGAATATCCAGCCAGACACTTAAATCCAAAACGGGTAAAATCATATCCCGTAAGGGAACCGTTCCCAAAAAGCAAGGATGAACGGAATAGTCCTTGGGTTCGACGTTCGCAGGACTTTCTATGACTTCTTTCACCTTCGCGACATTCATTCCAAAATAATGGTGTACCACTTCATTACTACCAGGGACAGCTTCGTTGACCAAGAATTCCAGAATTTCAAACTCGTTAGTCCCTGTTTTCAGCAGAATCTTTGTTTCTTCAAGAATATCCATTGCTGAGACCTCCTTCTTACATCGTCATATCCGATCACGCCTGCCCGGTTACGGAAGCACTTCGCCACCTTATCGTCAAGTGTAACACCTTATCACTTTTATAGTTAACGTATTTCTGAGAGAAAGATCAATGAGTTTCTTTAGTATTTCAGTCTGTGTGTGTCAGTGTTGGCTTTCGGGTCGTGGACCTGTGCTGGACCGAAGCCCTCACTGAAAACGATCCATTAAGACTTGAATGACACTTCGTGCGATTTCAATATTTTCCGCCATGATTTCGTACAAAATGTCCTGATCCAAGCAAAAAAGTTGCGAATCTTCAACGGCCGTTACTGAAGCCATCCTGGGCTCTGTAGATAAAACGGCAAGTTCTCCAAATACATCGCGTTTTTCCAAGTACGAGATGTGTTTCTCTCCATCATGAACACGAACACGGCCTTCCACAATAATATACATGGACTTCCCGATATCTCCTTTATGAAAAATCACCTCGTTTTTTTTGATGTAAACGTCTTGAAGCAGCGGAGCCAAGCCGGACAGTATATTGATGGGGAGTTTACTCAAAAGCGGCACGGTTTGTAAAATAAAGACACGTTGAATCATAAATGTCCGAACATAGAAAAAGGATCCCTAAAAATTTTGTTGACGTCTTAACTTTTCACATAATACATGGATTAACCCTTTGGCCAATTTCAGGTTTTCACTCAATAATTGATATAAAATATCCTGATGAAGACGAAAAAGGCGAGTAGGTTCCAGGGTCAGGACCGTTGCCGAACGAGGTCTTGAGGACAAAATGGCAAATTCGCCAAAAATCTGATTCGGTCCCAGTGTTCCCAGAATCACGTTTGCTTGCCGCAATTGAACGCTCCCTTCAAGAATGATATACATTGAATCGCCTTGGTCTCCCTCTCTAAACAGGGTATGTCCCGCAGGATACTCCTGTTCTTCCATTAACAGTGCAATTTCCGCAAGAATGGTTTCAGGGGTTTGGTCAAACATTTCGATGGTTTTAAGTTTTAAAACGCGTTCCACGGTTAGATCCAGGGTTTTAGCGGAAAGCGCGGCCTGTGCCTGCTTTGCAAGGGTTTCTGATTTCGCAAGCGTTAAAGGCTGTAAGAACTCTTCAAGGTTTTTAACCTGTAATTGTGTTAACGCCCAGATGGCTGTTTCCTGGACTAAAGGCTCGCAGTTCATAGACACGTTCTTTATCACAGCTTCTGCTAAATCCATCAACTTTTGTTTTCCCACCCAGTATAAGGTACAACATTTGGTCCAGGTTGTGATCCATTTATCAGTTCGGATTAAAATCTCTCTGGCCCGGTCAATACCGCCCAATAGGGATTGTGGAAAATAGGGTTTGAGTCGATCCATTCGTATATGGATCAGCAGGTCTTCCAAAACGGGAAAAATGAGTTTTTTCAAGTCATTTGAAATCAGATTGTCAATCAATTCCAAAGCATAAGATTTCTTTTCAGAATCACCAAAAAGATAGTTATCCCAAGCCTGAAGAACCGTATCCCGGTCATAAATAAAGGATAAAAACACAAAAATCCGCTCACGATTTTGATCAATTTCATACTCTAATGATTTTTTTAAATAAATAGCGGATTCTTCTTTAGCAAAATCTTTTAGCGCCGCAAAGGTCCAGGCCGCGTCATCTATTTCATTGCGGATCTTTTTCTCGATACTTGGAATCATCTCCAAAGAGACGTGATAGCGACAATTTTTCAAAGCAAGGATTGCGGCATGACGCACATCTTCCGCATTGAATTCGCTTTTACTATTGAGGAATTCAATGGCTTCTGGGCCTCCAATAATCCCTACAATCCGAAGAATACGAATAAGAATCGCTTCATTATCCTTATTTTTTTCAAAGGCGTGTTCCAAACTGACGATCGCCGGACTTCCCACCGATATCAGGCAAGAAACCACAGAAGAGGAAAGTTCTTTGAATTGCAGGTTCTCCGCGACAGCGTGCCAAAGCAGTGGATTTTTAAGTTTAGAGGCTGCGGCCAGAGCGGCTTTTCTTACTTTAAAATCCGGATCCATTAATAGTTGTAACACAGGGCGATAAAACTCGGTAATTGCCGCCCGTTCCAGGATTTGTGCCGCAAATATCCGATCTGTGGACTCCGCGGAATTTAACAAATCCATAAGTTTCGAACCCGCATGCACAATGCCTTCTATGGAGCCTGAGCGTAATAAACCGGTAAAAGCGCCCATTCTTAACCAAGGGGATTCATGATTTAAATAAGAAATATTTTGTGGAACGCCGTCCTCACTTAAAACACAAAAAACGTGCAGCAAGAGTCCTTTAACTTCCATGGAGGTTTCAACTTTTATCCGCGCGTTAATGGCCTCAAGCAACTCCACCGCATGATGTTTTTCTATTCGTTCCAGGACATTTTTACGAACTTCGATGGAGGGATGTTCCAAGAGTTGTGTAAAAATGGACAATAAGGCTTTGGAATGAATGCTTTCTAATAAATCCAGCGCATAAATGACATTTTCATGAAAAGGACTTTTAAGTTCTTTCTCCAGCAACGCTAATGTTGATTCATCTTTCAGCGAAAATTCTACCGCCTCAATCTTACGATGGGTGATCGCTTGAGCCAATACCGTAATATACTCATTCCGCAGTAAAAGGGTGATCAGGATCCACACTACTGAGAGAAAACCACAAAAATAAGCCAGTTCCAAGGCGCTAATGTCAAAATAGGCATGAATCAAAAATAAGAAAACGCCGGCGGCTCCGATCGTGAGCGGTTCAACGAAGCTTTCCATACTTGCCTGAATGGATTGACTTTGATCCATTAAAGGCTGATAAATCGTCGCCATCGAAGCATATTGGATCCCACGAAAAACTTTATCAAAAAGTCTGGTCATGATGGTAAACCAAAAAAGCAACCCCACACTTCCCCAAACATTGACACTCACGGTCGTCAA
This sequence comes from Deltaproteobacteria bacterium TL4, assembly GCA_051382335.1. Taxonomy (GTDB): domain Bacteria; phylum SAR324; class SAR324; order SAR324; family NAC60-12; genus JBBCAX01. The sequence goes on along the minus strand of JBBCAX010000401.1, from coordinate 17,213 downwards.
CGAGGAACCCAGAAAAATAGCGGCTGGTAAGGCCATCAAACCGATAACCACCCCATATCGATTGATTAAGCGTCCCGCGACAAAAATGCGGATGACAACCGCCAATACCGCAGCCACCGCAAAAAAGTTTCCAAAAAACTGGGCTAAAGTCGCAGAATCAGAATACCGTTGTTGTGCCATTTCATTGAAAGCTTTATCTACAAAAGTATAAATAAAGTTGCTCAAAATAAAATAACTCATGATCAACAGAACATAAGGCGTTCTAAGGGATAATTTGGATTTTTCGCGTTTGAAATCAGAGGAAACCGTATGCGAGATCGCGAATTTATGCCGATACTTTTGTTTCAGGTAGATCAACTCCAAAAAAGTCCCCATGGTGCCCGCCGCCGAGAAAATCAGCAAGTTGGGGGTTCCAACCATTTCAGCCAAAAATCCGGTTGCAAAGCCGCCAAACAAGGCGGCCAGGACATCTCCTGTAGCAATCAGGGCAAACAAGCGTTTTCCCTGTCTCACATCAAGTATTTTGGAAGCAATATTCCAAAAAGCAATATTGGTCAACGTAAATACAACATGATTCCAGACGGATAACGCCATCGCTGGCCATTTGACACCAGGTAATTCCAGGCCGAGTCGAATCAATACGGTAACGATGGTAATAAACCCCAAATTGCTTAATGTTAGCACTATATTGGAAAGGTGTTGACTCACTTTCAGATAGGTAATTCCCGTGATGACGGTCACCACCGCAGTTAGCATATAAACGTAGGATAAGTAATTGGCGCTATATCGTTCCAAAAAAATGGTAAGAGAGGAAGTCAGACAGAAAATTTTAGTGATTCCAATTTGAAAGGAGTACAAAAACAACAATAAAGTAATTGATCTTTCTCCATCTCGTAAATTTAAAACCGCCGAAACTTTGTCTTTTACGCGCATAAAATTATTGATGTAAATGTCATTGATTTGAGCTAAGGTGAAATTACAAATGGGTGAAGTTGCTCAATAATGTGTTTCTCTAACCTTTATCGCTCTTTTTTACAATAGAATTCTATATAGAATAAACACCATTAAGGACCAAACCTCAAGGACTTGCCCTTTTACTCTTGCTCTTGCTCGCGATTCATCATGCTGAGGCTTTGTGTGAGAACGATTATTAAACAATAAATCTATTGAGTCTGTCAAAGACAAAGAAGGAAGGCCTATGGATGAGAGCAGAGATACCGCTATTATTCTAGTGGCACATGGCACAAGAAACGCCTGGGAATCTGAGGTGGTTTTCGCTTATGGAAAACGACTCCAGGAACGCGTGCAATGTCCTGTTTACCCTGGATTCGGTGAATTTTTAGAACCTACTTTATATGAGGCCATGGCGCAGGCTTTTGCGGAGGGATATGAAAAGTTGAAAATTCTCCCCTATTTCCTCTTTGAAAGTTCTCATGTCAAACAGGATTTACAGCAAGTCACTGAAAAGTTTATACGCCATTTTCCAACGGTATCGGTTCATTTTTGTTCTCCCATAAACTACCACGAACGAATGTTGGACATTTTGATAGACCGCTTGCGGGATTAAGCACTAGAAATAACATTTAGGCCAGGTTCCCCAGCGATAACTCGCTGGGTTAAAAGCGAAATCATGATTCTTATGGTAAGGAAAAAACAATGTCATCATTTAGAAAAATTACGCATGTCCTTTATGACATGGATGGGCTCTTGCTGGACACGGAGCCCTTGTACACACAGGTAACCCAAAAAATAGTAGAACGCTTTGATAAACGCTTCGAGTGGTCCCTCAAAGCGAAAATGATTGGTAAAAAAGCGATTGATTCTGCGCGAATTTTAGTCGAGAGTCTGGAACTGCCTATCAGTCCTGAAGAATATCTGGTGGAACGTGAAAGTTTATTGGCAGAGCTTTTTCCTTCGGCCCAGGCACTGCCCGGAGCACGTCGCTTAACAGAGCATTTGCTCCGGCATCATGTTCCTCAAGCGGTGGCTACGAGTTCAAGCTTCATTAATTATCAACTAAAAATCACTTTGCACCAGGAATGGTTCGGTGGTTTTGACAGTATTGTGACGGTGGATGATCCTGAAGTCAAAAAAGGGAAGCCGGCACCTGATATCTTTTTAGCAGCGGCCCGTCGTTTGAAGGCGCAACCAGCGCAATGTCTTGTTTTTGAGGATGCGCCCTCAGGCATGGAAGCCGCTTTAAATGCGGGGATGTCCGTGGTTGTCGTCCCTGATCCCAATCTGGATAAACGGATCTACGAAAGGGCAGACCAAATCTTGAATTCTCTCGAAGAGTTCCAACCGGAATTATGGGGTTTGCCTGCCTTTTCCTGAAGCCTCACAACATCGTAATCACATCTACCATTCCTCCGATAGGGAGAAACTTAGCTCAGCACCTCATGAGTCTTTGACGGGCACTAGCAGTTTTTGATTGAGTTTGAGAGGTTGAGATGAAGAAATATTGTTTAGAGCAATTAATTGCTGAACAGAGGTCCCGTAAAGTTTGGCAATGCTCCATAAGGTATCACCCTCTTTGACAAGGATCACATGGTGTTTACCCGTTTTTTTTGAGGCTTTCGCATGGCTCACTTTGCCTACAATCAGTTTCTGGTCTGCTCTGAGATCGGAGGCCTGCTTGAGATCATTCCAAAGTTGAATCTGTTTAACGGTGGTGTTGTAACGCTTTGCCAGGCGTGATAAGGTTTCTCCGCGAAGAACCCGAATGACATGATATTTTGCTTCTATACTCGAGGGGGTGACCTCCTCAGAAAGGGTTGCCAATTCACCCACAATCAAGCGCTGACCTGCCTGCAGATCGGTAGGTTTCTCCAAGCTGTTCCAATCCATTAACTGAGACACCGTTGTTCCATACCTCCGTGCTAAACCAGATAAACTGTCCCCAAGAGAGACATTGATCACATAAGATCTCTTTTGAGGGAAGTTGAGTTGCTGACTAGGTGTCATTTCCGCCGCTTTCGCAAAAACTTTCCAGGTGGGAATATAAACTTTCAATCGCTGACCCACACTCAACACACTGTTCTGACTCAGACCATTCCAGGTTCGTATACGGACCACTGTGGTGTGATACCTTCCTGATAAATCCCACAAAGTATCGCCTTGACGGACTCGAAAATAGAGGGGTTCTCCTTCCTTCTCCAGAATTCGGGTCATGCGATCAGACTTGTCCAAAAAAACAGCATACGCCCCATGCCATTTTTCTTCTGGTTCAGGTTTGGATTCTAACGAAGCCAATAACGGTTCATGATACTTTTCAGGAAGGTAGAGGGAATATTCTTCCTGCTGAAAAGGAGGGAGACCCCGATAAAGGGAGGGGTTCAATTCCAGGAGTTCCTTGAATGAAATTCCAGATCGGGAAGCAATTTCCTGCAGCGGAAATTTTGTAGGCAGTGTGAATTTATCCTCAATCATGGGGTCTTGTGTTCCAATGGAATCCAAATCATATTTTTTTAGATTTTTGGAAATTATGGTAACGGCCATCATTGCGGGAACATAATTTCGGGTTTCCCTGGGTAAGTGAATCGACCAGAAATCGGCAGGCAACCCCTGCATTTGGGCCTTCTTTACAGCACGTCTGACCCTGCCTTCGCCTGAATTGTAGGCAGCCAGACTCAGTTCCCAATCATTAAACTCGTGATACAAAGTGCTTAAGTAATTTGCTGCTGCGTATGTGGCTTTGATGGGGTCCATACGGTCATCAACCCATTGATTGATTTGAAGTCCATGATTTCTTCCTGTAGAAGCAATAAACTGCCACAAGCCCACAGCATGGCTTTGGGATCGTGCTTTTGTGTTGTAGTTACTCTCGACGGCGACTAAATAAGCTAAATCCAAAGGCAATCCTTTTTCCTTCAGAATACTTTGCATCATCGGCAAGTATTGACCAGAACGCCGCAATCCCAACTCTAACACTTTGCGACGTTTATTAAGGTATAGATCCATGAGCTGCTCCACCCGTTTGTTCATCACAATGGGAATGTCATAAATCACTTCTTCTGATTTTTCCTCAATGCTCTTTTTCTCGAAGTTCTGCGGTTCCATAGAAGGGTCACTCTCATCAATCAAACTGAGCAGACTTTCCTGCTGAATATCTATCAAGCCAGGATGAGAGGCTTCATCTTCTTCACTCATTTTCGCGTGTTCTTCCTTTTTGTTCTTGTTATCATTTTTTAAGGTCATCCTCACAATATCGACGGGCTCCAGAGGAAAAAGCTGAACTTCCCGTGCGTCATCAGAATGTTTTTCAAGCAACAGGGGGAGAGGCGTTTCGATAAAGCCTTCAAAAATCGTTTTTCCTTCCCGAGATTCTGAGTTTTTTAAAAGTTGAGATAGCTGGTCTTGTGTAATGGTGTGTTCCAAAACTTCTTCCTCAATTTCTATTGAAACATCGCTCCCATTCTCGTCATAGGACTCCTCCAGAGGCGACTCCAAAACATCACCCCCCTCTTCAAGCACTTCTGTGTTTTCTGCTTCGGAAGCGTTCTCTGCTTTTGAAGCGTGCAGATGCCCTGAGTGCTGAGCTTTCTGAGCTTTGGTCACCATTGATTGAGCAGTTCGATCAGCAACGGGATTGGCTGGTGAAGAGGGTTTTGTTAGTGCCAACGGGGACGTCAGAGCAGAGGAACCTCCCAGTGCGTTCGTTGTAACATCCGACGATGTCGGGGCTGTTAGTTCAACAGAAACAGGGTTTGCTTCGGTTGGGGTGACGGGAGTGGATGGAGAAGTTGTGCAGGCAATACTCCCCAAAGCAATCCAGGCCATAAGACATTTGATAAGGTTTTTCACAAGTAACATTCTCATAAGCGGTTTGGCATTTGTTTGAGTTGGATCATTCATATCAAGCGTTTGTTTCTTCGAATAGCGTCGAAGTAAACCAGCGTCCATCACTCCCACGTAAGAATAACAGACTTTTTTTTTGGAAACTAAATACGGTGCAGTCACGTGAACCAGAATTGGTTGAAGCCTCATCTTTGCTTGTGCTCTCCCTGTGAAGGCAGACACAAAAATCAAGGTTCAATTTTCATACCAAGACACCCCTAGTTTATGACACGGCACTCTCGCAATGAATATTAAAATTTTTATGTTTTCACAAGCTAAAATCGGAATTCCCGCCTATTGCCAAGAGTTTTTCGGGCTTGGCCGTAAGTTCGACCGACTAACTCGTTCCAAGGCAGAGCCTCAATGTTCTTAATTAAGAGTCTATAACATGCTGTCCGTCCATACCGCCGGTTCCCCCCATCTCCATTGGAGACGGATTTCTCCTTCTTGTTTAGTCCTTTCGGGCACCGCGGTTGATTGTTCTTCCGAGATAATAGACATCTTTCCAAAATAAAACCTGGATTTTGCGGGTTTGCTGGCATCCTCCTCCTTTACAGCTTTTCAGCATTTCAAATACATTGTAAGGAACGTTAAAAGAATAACTTAGAAACTTTCCAAAAAAAACTCCCCTGCCCCTCCTTGCCAAGGAGGGGATTCTAAAGCTCCTCCCCTTACCAAGGGGAGGTTGGGTGGGGTTAAAAGTTTCTAAGTTATTTTTTGAGCGTTCCTAAGGAGGACAAATGAACTACTTTGATCAACTGAGAATCCAAAAACCTGAAAAATTTCGAGCTGTGCAGGTACCTTTTTAAAACCACGAAAACACCTTGCTGTAATCTCCAAGTGTTAAATTCGACGTTCAAGGAATGAGGCATTACTAATAGGCGATATTTACAACAGTTCGGACGGTTTTAAACATTTTTAAGAAAAATTCTGGAAGAAAAACAGACACACATCACACTAAAAAGGTGTGCGAAATAAAAGTCGCAAAGGGGGGTGGGGAAGGAACCCCCCTCACAAATCGTTCAGTTTCAGTCTTAAAGCAAAATTCGATTTATGAGGGGGATAGAAAATTAGTTGGCGAGCTGAACGTTTACTGCGCAAGGTCCTTTTTTCCCTTGACCAACTTCATAGCTGACTTTCGCTCCTTCTGGAAGATAGTCACTCTGAACTTCTGAATGATGAACGAATAAATCATCGCCTGATTCTTGTTCGATAAATCCATAACCTTTTTGTGGATTAAACCACTTAACTACACCTTTAGCCATAAGACTCCTAAAGTATTACTGTTTCTTAATTAAATGTTGCAAACCCTTGAAAACAGTCTTCTTTTAGAATCTTGCTGAATCTTTTGAATCTGTATCCGGTAACTTTGAACATTGATGAAATGTCACAATATCACAAATTTTTACCGAAATACAGTTCAAAATGATTTTTTATCTTGTTTTTACAACTTCCACACGAGTCTGAAGAAAATATTTTGATAAAAAAGCCCAAAAAATGAGGAATTGTCACTGAAATTATTGGACTCCTTTGAAAAGCTTTATTGTGTATTTGTTGAGCATAGGTTAAGTAGAAAGGAGGAAGGGGTTAGTTACGAAATCCACAAAAAAACCAGGATAAATCTTTTTTTTGTATTTTTTTGTATTATTAGCGGCTAAAATAAAGGCCGATACAGGGCAGAAACCAGATTATGGGATGAGACTTTTCTGGACAACCTTCATAAAAACCGATGATGAAAATTGATAAAAACACGATTACGATTAATATGCAGGACGGCAATGGCAATGTATTGGAACGCCATAGTATTCGGTTGGAATATGTGACTCATATTTCTCAAAAATCAGGGATTTTGGAGATTCATATGGTGGGAGGAAAAACCATTACCATCAATGATAGTTCGAATGGAGGAATGATTGGCGCTTTTCTCAGAGCATGGGAAATGTTTATTACCTCGAGAACTCCGGAAGAATTTGATGAGGTGTCCAAATCCAAATTCATGTCCTGACTTTCCATTTAAAGATTCAGTTTCGAAGTATTTCAAACCTTATAAACCTGCAAATTTACTCCACTTTTCGTATGTTCATGTTGACATCAGCGGATTAGAATCGTTATTGAATACAATAGGGAGAATGAAAAAATTTTTGCTTATGAGGGTAAAATTTCACTATATGAAGAGCACGTTCTCTCCCATGATTCGATTAACTGCAGGTAAAATATGAACCAATTGAAAAACTCTTCATTAGCGCAAACTCCTGGTTGGAAAATCAGTCATAAGTTGATGGGCGTTTTTTTTGTGGTCTTGTCAGCCTACGCCTTGATCTTTTCTTTAGTAGTTTGGCAATGGGGTTCTAACAATCTGACCTCAACCAAGTTCGCTCAGTTGAATAGCATTACTGAACGTTTCGCAGATGATCTAATGACGAGATATCGTTTATTGGTTCGTGAGATTCAAAACCTGATGTTACTGCCAAATTTAACTGATTATATTGGAGAAAATACAGTATTCAGCCCTTACTATTTTCTAAATCAGAAAGAAAACGTAAGTATGATTGGTCGTGCTGAGCAAATCGAGGCGCTTCGGTCTCACCTTCACATCCTACAACATTTTCTGCAATTTCAAAAAGCTCATAACCTTGCACAAGTGAGTTACTATCTTTTGTCGCCTCATGATATTGTCCCTTCTGCCAAACCAACCTTGTTGTTTCGGATCAATTCTCAGGGCACATGGATTGTTCGCTATACTCAAAAAGGAAAGGTGACGAACCCCATAATTTATTACGCAGATCACAACGCTATTGAGCTTCAGAACCAATCTTTTTTCGAGGAAGTGCGCTTGAATGAAACCACTACGGATCAAGCGTATGAATCAAACGGTTTCCATCAAAGTCAGACAAAACCGGAACCTTCCCTGTTTTTAGAGATAGAAACTGATAATGCCTTGATCCATACGAAGATCTTAGAGGGGAAGCATGAGGTCATCATACAATTACGTATGCGACTGAATGCGAAAGTAAGGGATATTGAGTCCGGAGAGGACAGAACCACACCGGTCGCCATGGTGGTCGTGGACTTCATGCTGGATGATACGTTTTTGAGTAAAGCTAAAGAAAAATTGAACTTTGACACAGGACTTGCGCTTAACCAATCATTACTATTATCCACTCTTCAGCATGGCAATCCTGTGGAGCTGGTTCATCCTAAAAGAACGCATTTGAATGGTAACGATTATTATTATACCCAGCAGAATATCAGTTTTCATGAGTCTGATAAAAGTGTTTTGGCCGTTGTGGTATTGAGCCCAACCCAGGAATTGATCGGTCTGATTCTTTATTTACTGCTGAAAATATTATTAATTTCTCTGTTAGGAACCATTGTTGTGATGTTTGTCATCTTTGCGTTTACCAGAGAAGTCATTATTCAACCTATTGTTTTTTTACAAAATTCAGCCAATCAACTTGCAGAGGGTAATTTGGATCATGCGATTGATACCAGCCGTCCCGATGAACTGGGAAATTTGGCAAGAAGTTTTGCCACGATGCGTGACGCGATACGTCATAAAATCGTGGATCTTCATATTTCCAATGAAGCCTTGAATTGGGCAAAGAAAAGATTGGAAGTTCTTTTGGTGGCGACAGAAAAAATCGCTTCTTCAAGAGACAAGTTCAGTGTTATGATCACAGCGTCCAACATCATCCTGAAACAGACGTTGATATCCAGAGCTGTGGATATTTTCATTGCCTTTCAAGAAAAAACGGCGAGTGGAAAAGTAGGGTATGCTATTTTTCAAATGAATATCGCACATCCTGAAGAGGGGGTTCCCTCCATTCAAACTGACAATGTCAGTAATGTGGTTCACAGTTTTAGCTTTCAATTGCCCAAGAATATTGAGGAAAAAACAGGAACCCTCCCAACCACAGGGTGTCTGATCACGCCTCATTCTCTGGATGTTTGCATCTGGCACAATGATCAGATTATTGGCTTTATTCAAATCAAAGGACTGGATCAAACGACCTTTCGTGTGGAGGATAAAGAGTTTATTGATACCCTCTCTCAATCACTTGCGATTTCCTTGGAGGAGATCAGTTTTACGTTTGAACTTGAAAACAAAATCTTGGAACGAACGCAGCAACTCAAATCTTCCATGCAAAAATTGGAACAACAAAACACGACCTTAGCGGCCAGTAATCGTAAACTGGAGGATTTAAATGCAACGAAAGAACAACTCTTACAAAAAGTGAGTGTTCTTCAAAATACCCATTTAAGCGCCCTGAATAAATTACTGGCGATTCTATTGAAAAATTCGGACAAAGGTACCAAAACGATCATCCGTCAGGCGTCCCGAGAAATCCACCAAATTGATGAAATGCTGCGCCCCATGACTTCCTTACTGCGTTCAGAGCAAGCCATTCAAAATAAGCGTGTTCTTCTCGCAGAGACGGATAAGAAACAGCAGATTATCGCTAAAATGGCGCTGGGAGGAACAGGCGTTACGCTGGATATTGCAACCGATCTGGAGGAAGGCAAAAATCTGCTTTCACAAAACCAATATGATATTTTGTGCATCAATTCTGAGTTAATTGAACTGACTGAGATTGCCTTGGAAAAATCACCTAACGTCCGATCCGTTTTCATGACTTCAAAAAGCCCCAGGGACTATTTGCCTTTATGGCGGAAACACCCTGTTTTGTCGAATATTGTATCCAGAGATGAAGAAGATCGAAGTTTCACCCTGAAAAATATTATTACAACGGTCAGTAAACTCATCAGTGATGATCTTTTTGGACTCGAAAAGTATTTAAACTGGGGGGTAGACGTAACTCAGCATGTTATCGCGGATAGTGAAAGCCGAAATGGTTTGATCAGTCAGTTGGAAATCGATTTGGAGGCTTTAGGAATCCGGCGCCCCTTGATTAGTCGATGTGCTATGGTTGCGGAGGAATTGCTGATGAATGCGATTTACGATGCGCCAATGGATGCTGATGGGAATTCTTTATATAATCATTTGCCTCGAACAGTGCCCGTTTACTTAAAAAAGACAGAACAAGGACGAATGTGTTATGCCTGTGATGGCTTGTTTTTAGCCATTTCGGTGATTGATCCCTTTGGTGCTTTGGATCGGGATACCATTTTGAACTACCTGGAAAGTTGCTATGAAGGACGACATGGCAGTTTGAATAAAAATAAAGGAGGTGCCGGTAGAGGACTTTTCCAAATTATGGAAACTGTTGATTTGATGGTAATTAACGTTAAACCTAAAATCAAAACGGAAGTAATCGCTATTTTGAATATCAACCCTAATAAATCAAAAGCGATTAAAACAACATCGTTACATTATTTTTTCGATTGAACCAAAAACAGGGCGGATTTCATTTTTTCCAACGTTATTTTGAAATTATTTAGAAAAGACTTAACTCTTATGCCGTTATTTGTAAAGAAATACTTTGACGCTTTGAAAAATGAGGATTCCTACAGGCCTTGAGTCAATTAACTTTGCTCCGGGAAACGAGGAATCTAATTTTCAACCAGGCAGAGTCGATCGCTGAAGTGAAGTGTTTGCACATTTTGAGTCTATTAATTCAATCAGGATAAAAAAACTACCGAATAAGGGAATGAATGACGACCGGTTCGACACAATTTATTATTCCAGCAAATGTAGAAATCAATAAGCTCAAACAGGAATTATTTAGGGCACTCACGCTGGATCCAGAGCCATCCCAAACAATTAAGCGAACCTACTATGATAGTTTTGATTGGAGACTTTATTCTAAAAAAGGACTCTTATCTGTCGAGCGTATCAGAAACAAAAATTGGCTTCGATGGTATTCGCTGGATGATCCTAATCCCCTAGACAGTGTTCAAGTGACACGAATCCCCAAGATGCTGAATGACATTCCTGAAAGTTCCTTAAAAACCATCCTTGCTCCTATTTTGCAGATGAGAAAGTTGTTGCCTCAAATTAACTTACAAACAGAGTTACACGGCTTTAAAATCACTGATGATGAAGGGAAAACAATTGTTCGTCTTGCCATAGAAGAGAATACCTTAGCTAAAATGGGTGAAATGGAGACGACGTCAAAAGAAAATCGTTTAATCGTACTCCCGGTTCGTGGATATTTAAAACCGTTCGAGCGTGTGACTGAGGTGGTTGACTCGCTCGGAATATTAAAAGCGACAGAAAGTGATTTTGTCTCATCCGCTTTAAAAAATTCAGGGGTGAATCCTCAAAATTACGCTTCAAAACCCAAGCTTCATTTTACGCCTGAGATGACAGTCGGTGATGCTGTAAAAAACATCATGTCCCAACTGATGCAGATTATTGAGTTAAATGAAAGTGGAACCAAACAAAATATTGATTCTGAGTTTTTACATGATTTCAGGGTTGCCATTCGTCGCTCCCGATCAGCATTCACACAATTAAAAGAAGCCTTTCCTTCAACTCAGTTGGAGCAGTTTAAAACCGATTTTTTCTGGTTAGGACAGGTGACAGGGCCGACACGTGACTTGGATGTGTACCTGCTGAACTTTGACGGCTATCAAAGCTCATTATCCCCAACGTTTCAACGAGAGTTGATTCCTTTTCTGGACTTTCTTAAACGTCATCAACAACAAGAACAGCGGTTATTAGCCAAGGCCTTAAATTCAAAACGCTATCGTCAGTTGAAATCTGATTTTCACCAGTTTTTAGAGAGTTATCCTCATTCTTTTTTAGACATGCCTCTTTTGGTAACTCCCATTATAAACCTGGCAAATCAACGTATTTGGAAAACCTATAAACAAGCGCTTGAAGAAGGGAGTCACATTGTCGAAGCCACCTCTCCAACATTTCTTCATGAATTGAGGAAGACTTGTAAAAAGCTACGGTACTTGATGGAATTTTTTGAAAGTCTTTATCCCGTAGAGGAGATTCAATTTTTAGTTAAAGAGTTAAAAACGCTTCAAGATAACCTGGGTGAGTTTCAAGATTATGAAGTTCAACTTTTGTCAATGCAGCGTTTTGCCGCACAGATGATGAACGAAGGCGAGGTCCCCGCAACGGCGCTCATGTCCATGGGCATTTTAGTGCAAGATACAGAAGACCGTCAACATCATGCCCGGAAGGAATTTTCCAACCGCTTTGCTCGTTTTTCGGCTCCTGCCATACAAGAGCGATTCAAAAGTCTTTTTAAACCTCAAAACTAGAAAAAAACTATGAAAATCATAGCGATTTACAATATCAAAGGCGGAGTTGGCAAGACCTCTACAACCGTTAATTTGGGCTATATGTCTTCTAGAGAAGGGGCACAAACCTTGGTTTGGGATCTGGATCCCCAAGGGGCAACAAGTTACTACTTTCGGATTAAGCCCAAGGTTAAAGGTGGAGGCAAAAAGCTTATACGGAGTATCAATGCGATCAATTCTCATATCAAAGGGACTGATTATGAGTCCCTCGATTTATTACCTGCGGACTTTTCTTACCGCTATATGGATCTTTCTTTGAACCAGGTGAAAAATCCTTTAGATCGTTTTCGCAGAATGCTGAAACCCTTAAGTGAAGAATATGAATGTTTATTCCTGGATTGTCCTCCCTCTCTGTCTCTTGTTATTGAAAACGTCTTCCAAGTTTCTGACCTCGTTCTGTTTCCTATGCTGCCTGCTCCTCTCTCAATGCGTGCCTTCGAGCAGGTTTATGACTACTGTAAAAAAAGCAAGAAAAGAAATTTGAAAAAAATCGAGATTTACCCCTTTTATTCCATGGTCGACAAGAGAAAATCAATTCATAAGGAAATGGTTGAACATCGAAACAAGGAAATCCCCAATCTTCTGGAAAGCTACATTCCTTACAATGCTGACGTTGAGAGAATGAGCGTTGAGCGGGCATCTGTCATCGATTTTGCCCCGACAAGCATTGCCGCCCAGGCTTATCTGAAATTATGGGATGAAATCAAAGTTTTGATGTAACCACGTGATCTCCGAAAAGCACTAAGGACCAAAGGCTATTTATTGAGCGGTTGCGTTATTTGGTTCAGAGCTTCAGAAGCTTCCCCTAGAACCATTTCCATCAACTCCTCTTTGCGCTCATAATCCAGTCCAAGGGCTCGGTAGACTTCGTCAAGATAGATCAGTTCTTCATCTTGAATCTGACCATCAGCGGAGCAAATTCCCAAAATGAACGTGAAAATATGCTCTGAAATGTGCTGAGGAACCTCAAGTGGTTCGAGTGGCGGGCGTTGTTTGACCCTCATCAGAGACTGTGCCAAAGAGGTAACATCCATGCCTTCATCTTTAAGGAGGGCAAACATCGCTGTCAAGTAGGGCATCTCACTAGGCTGAATCACACCATCGGCGGTAGCGGTGTAACCAATTGCGTGAGCAACCCAAAGCTTTGTCTTTAAATCACAATCCTTAATACATTGAAACAAATCCTTGATTTTCGAATGTATCACCATGAACCTCAAAATTTTAATTAGATAACGCCAGTTCGGAATAAGGAATCGTTCTTCGCAATCAGACTCAATTGATATTAAAATTCTTATTCAAAACTCAGGTTAAATAAGTTAATTGAAAAAATTATATAAAGATGCCCAGAAAATGCATGTGCTTCTGTAACAAAAGTCAAAAAGATAAGGTCTGACTATGAGTCTTCCCTAGCACTTACACTTAGTGAAATCAAGAGCATAATCTATGCCTGAGGTTTTATTGAGGGAAGGGTTCTTACTGAAGAACGAGGGCTAAGAGACTTCTTTGAGTGAGGGCTCGTCATGAATCACTTCACTTACTGTTTTTTGGTAGGCTTCTTCAAAATGAGAGGGCAGTCGGATCAGTTTTTCTTGACTGGGATTGCGCACCAGTTTCTTTAGATTTCCATCGTTTTTGGCGATGGCACAATCAATCATGGAGTCAAGCTCTTCAAATGTCAGTTGTGTTGATTTTTTTGACTTTTTCATGAATTTGCCCTCTTTATAATGGAGTCACAGAACCAGCTTTGTCCCGACACAGAGTTTGTCATTCCTGCGAAGGCGGAAAGCCGGTCCTTCGTCCAGGAACTCGATCTTTATGAATGTAGCAAGGAACGCACCAAGACAAATCACAATCGGATCACTGTAGTTGGTTATTCAGCATACGAAAAAATATATAATAAATATTTGAGGGACTCAACCCATTTGACGAGAAGACTTAAAATAATTTTCTTAACATTTGAGATCATTAGACTTTTCAATATCATTTTAAAAAAAATTAGGCATGTCCGTTGTTAAAGGAGAATTTGGAGTGAATCATGGCAGACGACGATTTTGGTGACCTCGATTTTGATCTGGATGAAGATTTTATGAGCGAGGATGAATCTTCAAGTGTTGATGGCTTTGGCGATGATTTTGTGAGTGGAGATGATCCTGACGACGCTGCGGAATCCCCGACTGAACACCTTAAAGATGAGGACCTCAATCTTGATGGTGATTTGGAGGGCCTTGACGATTTTGATGACTTTACCGGAGATGACAACGATTCAGGGATGATGGATAGTCCTTCTGAAACGAACGATGAATTCATTGAAGACAGTTCCATGGAGGACAGTCAGGAAGTTGATTTTGGTCAAGACGACGGGGATATGTTTGCGGATAGCAATTTTGCGGCAGATCTGGGCGGTGACTCATCTTTCGACGAGGAAGAAGCGGATGAAGATAATTTTGAGGCAGAAGATCCCTTTGAGGACCAAGATTTTGGTGATTCCGCTTCTTCTATGGATGACAGCGAAGAAGAACCCGAAAATGATGGTTTGGATCTTGGTGAGCCTATACAGGAGTTAAGTTTTGATGATGATCCTCACGCGCCCACGGGGAGTGAGTTCATTGATGAATTCGAAAATGCATTCGATGAGGCACTGGAAGGCGCCAACAATGAAGGGCTCGAAGAACAATCGCCAAAACGACGTTGGAAAGAGATTGTCTTACTGATTGGGATCTTGAGTGTAATATCAGGAGGTGTTTATTTTGGAGGAGCTCCATGGTTTGTGGAAAAAAAGAAAACAGCCGTGCTATCAAAATCAGAACAGCAACCTTTAAATAAAATTTCGGTGCTTCGACTTCCTGATAAAACACCAGTTCCTGAAAAAAAACAACCCCCTGCACCAAAGACAGAATTTTATTTATCTATTGCGACATGCAACTATAAAACCTGCGTTGAAGATTATGTCCAACTACTGAGAAAATACGGCTATCGTCCTCTTACCACAAAAGTTTCTGATACCGTGTCTATGAGTGAAATTTTATCTCAAGAAGTATATTCCGCTTATAAGGCGGAACAATGGGCTCAGCGGATCAATCGGGAACATCCTCTTTCAGGCTATGCTTATCGTAAAAAAACAGGTCAACGCTATCGAATATCCTTAGGTGTCTTTCCCGATAAATCCAGGGCGATTCATGTCCAGACTGAATTGAATTACCGCTTTGCAGGACAATTACGATTTGTCATACGTGAAGATTCTCACGTCATTCCACAAACCCAAATTCGTTTAGGAACGTATTTTTCTCCAAAGCAGGCAAAGCAAATACAAGCAGATTTAGCAAAAAAAAATCATCGATTTCAAAATACACAAATCCTGGAAATCTCACCACACAAAACCTAGGCCATGAAATTTCGGGGGGTGACTTGATGTTGCGTTAAGCGGCAGGGGAGTCCAGAAAAATAAGAGAGGGGGGGGGGGGGCAGATGCGCTCCTGAAGGAAAGAGCGCACCTTTCATAGGAGTTCACTTCATTTTATCAGAGTGAAACCGCAATGGGTGATCGAGCTTGTTGTTTTTTGATTGGAACGGCATAAGGCATCTGTATGACCTTGTTATCCATGGAAGATAGCGAAAAGTCTGGACGAGAAACAGCAGGTATGTAAATGAACTGTGGTTGATCTTTAAACGCCCAATGACCCCTTAAAAGTTGGACAATCATCACCCAGGGGACGATATAAGTAACCATCATCAGTACGCCAAAGTCTCCTCGTTTCATCTGAGAAATATCTGAGTTTTTGGTATGTATCATCACTACAGCAACATAGGCGAGCAGATGCATTACCATGAGTCCGGACACCGCCAAATAGGAAACACCAGGCAACAGTGCGATCAAACAACCTAATTGTGAGAGTGTGAAAAGGCTGTAAATCTTCCGTCGCAGATGAGGAATACGCATTCTGAGGATATAATGAACATCCACATCATTTTTATAACGTTCCGGAAATCGTTTTTTTAACAAGCCATCATAGTAATAGCGTTTTGCCAGGCAAATCGGTCTCAGGTAAGAAGGCGATAGCGGCGGATGGAAGGCAACCAACTGATAGTCAAATTTGATTTGATATCCCGATTCCAGGATCGCAAACGCCAGATCCGTATCTTCCCTAAAAGGAATTTTATAGCCTGGATAAAAATGACATAAGGATTTCTTCAGGATTAAGTTACAGGTAGGATAACGATTTCCTGAGGTGTTTCCTGTTTGGTGGGTAAAAGGCGTAATGTTTCCTTTATCGCACAGTTCTGTGCGTCCTTCAAAGCCTCCCATTTCAGGATACTGCCCAATCAACTGTATTGCCCGATTCACCCAAGAGGAATGGACTTGAATATCAGAATCGATAAAGGCGATCCATTCTGTTCTGGCGTGCGCAATTCCTTGATTTCGTGCTGACGCAGGACCGCCATGAGTAGCGCTGATAATTTTAAGATTGAGTTCACTATGCGTAGCGAATATTTTCAAGGTGTTGACGGTATCATCGGTTGAGCCATCATCCACAACAATTACTTCAAATTTTGATTTTTCAGAAGTTTGTCGCTCCAGAGACCGGAGACATTGTACCATCAAAGGCGCGCAATTATAGACTGGGATCACAATAGACAGTGCTAGTTTTTTCATAGTCATTCCTTTTATTAACACGAAGTAAGCGCTAAACTTAGGACGTCCTTGTAGCTAAAATCGATTAAGCACTGTACGTGGGTTGTTGAAAAACTCCCCAATCCTTGGGGAGTTAATAGGGCCATCTCATCACGTCTTATTTCAGTTCGTGTTTGAAGAAATGCAACTAGCATACCCACTTTTTTCGGCCTATAACCCAAGATCACTTAACAAGTCATCCACACTTGATTGTTGATTTTTTAGGGCATGT
The DNA here is from genome assembly GCA_051382335.1 of Deltaproteobacteria bacterium TL4. Classification (GTDB taxonomy): domain Bacteria; phylum SAR324; class SAR324; order SAR324; family NAC60-12; genus JBBCAX01. The sequence goes on along the minus strand of JBBCAX010000401.1, from coordinate 258 downwards.
GCAAAAACTCCCAAATTTTTCCACTGATTCACGGCTGATCTTGCTTCCGCAAGAGCAACCTGTTCGAGAGCAACCCACGGTAAATTTGCCAGCATTTTTTGAACTTCTCCGATAGAAACTGTGTGGTAAGGGGGCGCATTCCCATTTTCCGGGTCATGCGTTTTCGATCCGAGGATCCTTTACTGATGACATAGTTTCCAAATGTTGATATCTTCCCTCCAGGAATTAATTGGATTTAATAGTTTTACGGAGGAATGA
>JBBCAX010000400.1:0-1806 GCA_051382335.1 Deltaproteobacteria bacterium TL4 | reverse complement strand
CACAGGATTTCATTATGCTTGGCTAACTCATCCCAGGGAAGTGAGCCTTCTATGCGGTTTCTGTTCGTCGGCTCGTCAGTTTGCTCCAGGCTTCCTTCAGACGATCCCTCACGGTTTCGCCCTTGCCTTTCGCTAGTAGTTAATGATATTCAAAACATTAGGAACACGGTTTGTTCACTGTTTGCTGGCTGGTTTCCCGCCAGTGCCGCATGATCGGTTCCATAGCATTGAAAGCCAGTGGCTTTCCTATAGGGGACTTTCACCCCATCAGATCACGCCCATGCTGGGCGTAATCGGGTAGGTAGCGGTTTTTCTCCGCCACCTCCCACACCACCGGACATGCGGGTCCGCATCCGGCGGTTCGTAGAAATCATCGCGCTGTCGCGGGATAGTGACACTTGATCCAAAGTTGTCTGATAGAAACAAGTCCCTGTTTTTGGAGATAGAGATTGGGCTCTTCGATATTTCCCGTGGTTTTTGAATGAGTATAAATACAATTAAATCAATGTATTACAAAATATGCGAAATTTGAGAGATGCCAAAACGAGTCAGATTTTTATCGTATTTTACATAGCAGGATCACCTATATCTCTCGCATATTGCCACTTTCTAGGTAATTCAATGTTATCTAAACCCAAAAAGTTTGTTTCAAACATACATTCTGACCTGGTTGTATTTCTTTAATTCTCTTTATATATCAGCTAGATAATCAATAATCCATGACCACGGGAAATATCGAAGAGCCAGAGATTGGTCAGTCCCCTATTGGTTGAAAGAGTCTTGGAGAGTTTCCAATATCCCTTCCGACTGAGACCAACCATAATGGCCTGTCGCTTGGGAACCTTTAGTTTGAGGAGTTCCCTGATTCGTGTCCTCGGACGTTTCCATTGTTTCCAATAGCACATCCGAATCCTTCTTCTCAGCCAGTGATCGAGTTCGACTGCCGTGTCATATTTCAGCCATAATGGCGTAATATTCCATCCATCCCTGGATATACTCTCTCAGGGATTTCAGACGACGTGGCATTGAAACTCCCCAGCTTCGTGAAGAAAGCTCACGAATCCGCTGTTTGAATTTCTGAACGGATTTTTCAGTCGTCCAGAAACGTTTCCTTTGAAAGCAGAAACCCAGAAAGGTCCTTTCTTCCAGAGGTGCACTTTACTTTTCTCACGGTTGACCTTCACTTTTAGTTTCTTTTTCAGAAACCGGGTAAGACTTTCCATCACACGTTCCCCGGCACGTTGGGATTTGACCAAAATCATCACATCATCCGCATAACGGGCGAATTTATGACCTCGTTTTTCCAACTCCTGATCCAGATCATCCAGAAGGATATTACTGAGTAAAGGGGAAAGTGAAGCCCCTTGCGGAACTCCCAGGCGAGTTTGATTCAGGCGTCCATTAACCACCGTTCCCGATCGAAGATAACGTCGAAGCAGTTGAAGAATTCCCTCAGCTTGTACCTGTCGGGAGATGCGACTCATCAAGACCCGATGACTGACCGTGTCGAAAAATTTCTCCAGGTCAATAGCCACCGCAATTCGGTATCCCTGCTGGTACCAGTGAAGAATTTCTTCAAGGGCCTGGTGTGCCGAACGCCTTGGACGGAATCCAAAACTGTGGGAGGAAAAAGTGGGATCAAACACAGGGGTTAAAACTTGATTGATTGCTTGTTGGAGCAGTCTTTCTTGAACATTCGGCACGATGGTTTCATACTGCACCTGTTGCATCAGAGGTTAGGAATAAAATCTACCAAAAACTAAGTTTTCATTATGAAATCTATAACTTAGGTAGACGGGATTGATG
>JBBCAX010000399.1:0-50377 GCA_051382335.1 Deltaproteobacteria bacterium TL4 | reverse complement strand
TAGACATGCATTTAAATAAATTCAGCATGTATATTTTGGATGACCCATTTAATCGACTCATGATTAGGAGTGTCAAAGCTTGCTTTGACCAGAAAAGCCAAAGCTTTTCTTTGAATTTTGCCAAAGCGAGCTTTGGTACTCCACAGTGATTCCAATGAAATTATTTAAATGAACGTCTATAGGTCAATATTTCTGTTTGTGGTAGGTCGGGATTACATGCCTCGCCCTATTCCAGCGTTGTCATGGGTCGGGCATGTAATCTCGACCTACCACAAAATTAAAGATTTACCCCAACGCAAGTATAGCTTGATAAAAACAAAACAATTTTATAGGATGCATCCCTTTTTCCCGCATGGGAAGGCTGGCTACCCACTTAAGCGGGACATTGGTAGGCGGGGATTACATGCCCCGCTTTTCTGATCGTTGAGGTTGCCGGACACGTAGTTCCGGCCTACCATCAAGATGTCCCGGCTTAAGTGGGTAGCCGGAAGGCTAGAATGAAAAGTGGTTTCATTCTTGAACTTACAGGGATTTTTCCTGGCTTAAAACGATTACAAAACGTTTCTAAACTGTGAATCTTCTCTTTAATTTATTTATTACACAAAAAAACATTACCTTCTCCACCTGGAGAGATAACTTGATGATGAGGTAAGCATGAACAATCTCCAAAAATTTAATCAAGCGCTTGAAGTCGGGCGCCCACCCAATGTTGTTGAACTGTTTCCAAATTCAAAGGCGTTGATTGTGAGTGGCAAAGTCATTGATCGCGCAATGATCGCGAAGGGCTGTGCCATGACGATTGCCGCAAATGGAAGAAACAGCTTTACAATTCGGGGTGCCTTAAAGGCAGCCCAACGGGCAAACGCCGCAATTATTATTGAAATCGCAAAATCGGAGGGCGGTGCCAGTGCCTATTGTCCCGTGAGTTTATGGAATATCGCACGGCAAGTGGATGCCTATTGCAATGAGCTGGGAATTACCGTTCCTGTCGCGGTCCATGCGGATCATTATGGCATTAAAAATGACAAGGAGCTTGAAGCCGCTAAAATTGAAATTCCCAGTTTATTTGAGGCAGGAATTACGTCCATCGCCATTGATGCTTCGCATCTTCCAGATGCGGATAACCTGCGGTCCAACCTTTTATTAAACGCTTATGTTCCGTCATGGGCGGGGTTGGAGACAGAAGTGGGAGAAATCAAAGGCAGTGAGGGGCTATCAACAGTTGAGGAAGCCTTATTTCTGATTCAGGGACTCAACGCGCATCAGATTTTTCCAGACTGGATCGCCTTGAATAATGGGACCACTCATGGACTGGAAGCCAGTGACTCGGGGATTTCTGTGGAGTTGACGGCAAGTATTCATGATGCGCTGAAACCCTATAAGGTTTCTGGCGCACAGCATGGCACCTCAGGAAATAGTTCAGAACGGCTCAGACAAATCGCGAAAAAGACCAGCACGACCAAAGCCAATGTCGCGACAGCGCTTCAAATGTTGTCATGGGGTCTTGAAGTGAATGATTATGGAAACGCACTTCTTGATGGCGACAATCTCATCAAGGTCAAGGATCAAGGGGTCACCGAAGCCATGTGGAAGGAAATGGTTGCCTATGCTGATTCGAAGGGACTTAAAAAAGGAGATTACAAAAAGCTGAATCTTCCCTTTGAAAACAAATTTTTAGGACAGCCCAAAGCCGTGAGGGATCGGATGGCGAAACGAGTGGAAGATTTTGTTTATGAGCTTCTGATCAACGTCTTTAACGCGAAGGATACTGCGCCTCTCGCGATTGACGCGATCCTCAAGGCTGGAACCTATGATCTTGGCCCCAAAGGGAAGCTTATTGAAAAGCCTTCAGAATGGACTGAAGTCAATTATCGAAAAAAAGCCGCCTCAATACACACCAATGAGGGAGCCGAGGGCAATTTTGATGATTGATCCTGTTCAGTGACTCAGCAAAAACACAAGGAAGATTACTTTGTGCTGAAATAGTATTGATCCCGTTTTTGTTCCTATATGCCTATATAGCGCCGCCCTACGTGGCGGCCATCCAAAACAAATCATCCAACTTCTCAACTCCGCGGTGTCCTCAACAGATCTCGTTTTCGGTGAGAAAACCTAAAAATTTCTTCGGTTGAAGGGACACGATCCTACCAAATGGAATTGAATAACCAAAGCCCTCCTTTCAAGGATCGCAGAATCCGTCAAGCGCTCAACTATACGATTGATTGGGATACGATACTCAAAGAAGTGTACCTTGGTTACGCGAAACGCCTGGCAACCTGTTTCCTGCCTAGTGGGTTTGGCTACGCCAAGGAACTTCAACCTTACCCTTACAATCCACAAAAAGCAAAAAAACTATTGAAGGATGCGGGATTTCAGGTTACTAAAGACTAGATAACACCTCTTACCGAGAAGGAAAATGATGTGGACTAGGCTTTTAAGGATACCACTTTGTTTCATTTTGATCCTGTTTCTAGGCGTTCTAAGCCGCACTTCCCAGGCGGAGCGGCCATCCTCCCCATTGATCATTGCGGCTCCGGAATACATCCCCTTTTTCTTTGAGGGAAATCAAGATCAACCTCAGGGTATTTTAGTCGATTTTTGGAGAAAATGGTCCCAAAAAACAGGCTTGGCCATTCAGTTTCAACGTTTAGCCTGGGAGCAGGCACATCAAGCCATTCAAGAGCAACAAGTGGATATTCTGGGAGGCGTTGCCTTTACTTCCAAACGCTCTCGCTTTTTGTATTTCAGCCGTCCTTTCTATGAGGTGGATTCCTACCTGTTTCATCAAATTTCACTCAATCCTCCTCAAACCCTTGAGGCTTTAGCCGCGAATTCAGTGGGAGTGATCGGTTTGGATTTTTTTGAAAGCTTCCTCATAAAACATCAGCCAGCCGCTAAAATCAGACGTTATCCCGATGTCTCTCATTTGGTAGAAGGTCTGCTTAAGGGCGAGATCCAAGCTTTTGTGCTGGAAAATCAAGTTGCCATTCCCTATATCGCGCAATTGAACGGGTTCAAGAAAATTCAAAAAGCCCCTGTTCCTGTAACGACCAAGTACTTTCACGCTGCGGTTCTCAAGGGGAATCGTGAATTATTAGCAAAACTCAATCAAGGCATCGCGACGATCACCCCGGAAGAAATGAAGGATATTGTTCGTCCTTGGGTTGGTGAAATCAAAACGTCATCCTTAGGACAAACAGTCAAGAAGGTTGTGATTGCCAGCAGTGAAGGTTCCGCGCCTTTTCATTTTAATAAAGGACAGACTTCTTTGCTCACAACGATTAACAAAGGAATGGAACAGATCACCCCCCAGGAAAGAAGCGCTATTGTTCGTAAATGGATGGGTACTTCTGAATCCGTCACTCCTGATACCCTCGTGATCGCCATTGCGGATAATTACATGCCGTTTACAGGTTTAAATTTTGAAGGCCTGCCTACAGGAATGTTTGTGGATATCTGGCGCTTATGGGCACAGAAAGTGGGAGAAAAAATTGAATTCCGTGTCACCAACTGGGAAGAAACCCTGGAAACTTTAAAAAACGGCGAGATTGATCTTCATTCAGGACTCCTTCGGTCCGAGAGTCGAAAACAATGGTTTGATTTTTCCCAACCTTTTTATCAAATAAAGACACACCTTTTCTTCCCCTCACAGCGCCTTGCTATTTCAGGACTTGAAGCTTTAGAACAGCATAAAGTTGGAGTCCTAGGTCAGTCATTCCAGGAGGCTTACTTACGTCAGAATTATCCGAACCTACAGGCCGTACTTTTTGGTGACAGTGAAGCAATGATTAAAGCCGCCATCAAACAGGAAATTGACGCGTATATTGATGAGTTCATGGTTTCAGAAAATGTTTTACAACAACTAGGTGAAATCGGAACGTTCAAAAGCTTCAGCCTTGATTCATTCAGCGATACTATTCATGCCGCGGTCAAAAAGGGGAATCAATCTTTATTGGACAAAATTGACACGGGGTTCGACGCAATTTCCCAAGAAGAAAGGGTAGAGCTTGAGCGCCGCTGGATTGCTGCCTCTGAGATGCGCCAACTCTCCGCTCAAACCAAGGGGGTCCGAATGAGTGCCAAGGACGAAGAGTGGAGTCAAAAGCACCCGGTTGTTCGTTTTGGAGTCCATCAGGACTGGTCTCCGTTTGACTATGTGGATCAAAAAGGCAAACATCAGGGAGTTGCTTCGGACTATCTTCAGCTTCTGAGCAAACGCTTGGGCTTTACCTTTCAAGCGGTTCCCTTTCCCAATCGCGCGGAATTAATTCAAGGCTTTCAAAGTGGACAGATCGATGCGATAGCCTGTATTCCGCAACTGCTTGAAAATTCCGTTTTACTCCATTACACCGAACCCTACCTCTCTTTTCCCGGAGTTATTATTACCAGAACCGGTTCGGACCTGGTCGCGAATTTAAGAGATCTCAGTGGAGAATTGGTGGCTGTCGTTGAAAATGAAATGACGAATCGTTTGCTCATGCAAAATTACCCGGCGATCCGTCGTCTTTCCGTAAAATCTGCCTTGGAAGGTTTAAAACTGGTTTCAGAAGGTCGTGCTTATGGTTATATTGGAAATTTGGCGGTTGCCAGTTACCTGATACAGGAAAATAATCTTGTTAATCTTAAAATCGCCGCACCAACAGGCCTCACCGATTATCAGTTGCAAATCGGAGTTCGTTATGATTGGCCGGAATTTGTGCCTATTTTGAATAAAGGACTGGCTTCCATTTCGGCAGCCGAAGCCGATAAATTCAGGCATAAATGGGTTACAGTGCGCTTTGAACATGGTTTTGACACCAGCGAACTTCAGAAATGGCTTTTGCGGATAGGCTTATTGGTCTGCGTCATGGTACTGATCATCCTTTATTGGAACCGAAAACTACAGGATGAAATTGAAGAACGGAGACACATCGAGGAAGCCTTAAGAGAGAATGAAGAGCGGTTCCGTCGCATTTTTGATGAGGCGCCGATTGGTGCCGCGATGATCAATTTGGAGCGAACCTTTCAACGTGTCAATTCGGAGTTTACTAAATTTATCGGTTATTCTGAAGCTGAGCTGATGAAGCTCACCTATTTAGACATCACACATCCTCAAGACAGAACCGAAAGTGAAGAACAAACCCAGAAACTCAAAGAAGGCAGGCTTGAGCAGTATCAAATGGATAAACGCTATTTGCGACAAGATGGCTTGATTGTTTGGGGACGGATTTCGGTAGGGTGTATCAAGGATGCCTCAGGGAGTCCGCTTTACTTTCTCGCCATGGTTGAGGATATTACAGATAGGAAACTGGCCGAAGAGGAATTACGCGAAGCAAAATTACAAGCGGAGTCCGCAAACCGGATTAAAAGTGAATTTTTAGCCAACATGAGTCATGAAATCCGTACTCCCATGAATGCGATTTTGGGCTTTACCGATATCCTGTATGAGATGATTTCCGAACCGTTGCAGAAAGAATATTTAAGCACCATCCAAAGTAGCGGAAAAGCGTTACTGACTTTAATTAACGATATTCTGGACTTGTCCAAAGTGGAAGCCGGAAAAATTGAGATTGAATTGCAGCCTGTGGATCTCCGCATCTTATGCCAAGAGCTTAAACAGATTTTTATTCAAAAAATGGATGAAAAAGGGCTTGATTTTATTGTCAGAATAAATCCCGGCCTTCCCCGTAAACTCATGTTGGATGAAATCCGTATCCGTCAGATCTTGTTGAACCTTGTCGGAAACTCCATCAAATTTACGGCCAAAGGCTTTATCGGTTTATACGTGAATCACTATTTGTCTGAAGAGTGTCCTGAGCATCTTCAATTGACATTTACGGTTGAAGATACGGGAATCGGTATTCCAAATACGCAAAGTGAGTTGATTTTCAACCCTTTCGAGCAAATCAAGAGTCCGCATAGTGCGCAGTACGGAGGTACTGGCTTGGGATTGGCCATCTCAAAAAGACTTGTAGACAAAATGGGCGGAAGCATCTTTGCCCTCAGAAACTCCAATGAAGGAACAACCTTCAATATTATTCTGGACCAGGTAGAAATTAGCACAGATCCACTGGTGCAACTCGACAAAAATAGCGCAACAATTGATCTAAAAGCCATTAAATTCAAACCAGCAACCCTTCTTATCGCGGATGACGTCGCCTCCAATCGAAAACTGATCATCGGATATCTGCGGACTTATCCCTTCACTTTGATCGAAGCAAAAAATGGTCTGGAAGCGCTCAGCATTCTTCGGACCCAAGCCATTGACCTTGTTTTGATGGATATGAAGATGCCGGAACTGAGTGGGTACGGAGTCATAAAAATTGCCAAGAAAGATCCGGACTTAAAACATATTCCCATTATTGCCGTTACCGCCTCTGTGATGAAAGAAGAAGAAGAATGGGTCAAAAAGCTCTGTGACAGCTATTTAAAAAAGCCCATACACCGGAAAGAGTTTATCATCACACTCACTGAATTTCTTGCGTATGATATCGATGAAGTGAGTGTGAACCCCTCCGTAGATATTGAACCGCAAGCCACAAAGAATGCGGTTAATGACGGAACACACTTCCATTTTCCTCAGGAAACCTTGGAGAAATTACCAGCCTTGCTCCAATTTCTAAAGGACCAAGTCCACGAATGGGAAAGATTAAGTAAAATATTGCTGATCGATTCTATTGAGGTTTTCGCCGATCAGATCTATAAGAAGGGAGAGGCGTGTCACTATCAGGAGTTACAAGACTGGAGTGCGTTACTGAAGGCTCAAGCGATCAGCTTTCAAGTTGACGCGTTGCCCGATACTTTAGGCCAATTTCCTCAATTCATAGAAGTCATCGAATCGGCTTTGAGACTCGCTGAGTGATTGAGCTTATCTCCTTGTTTATGTGTTCGTGCTGGCTTAGTCCATTTAAATCCATTTTCACAGGTTATGATGTATGCATGATTCCCCAAAAGCAGGCCGTATACTGATAGTCGATGATAATTCCAGTAACCTAAGACTGCTTGGAACGGCACTAAGAAGCGCAGGTTATCAAGTGATGCCCGCGACAAGTGGTCCGCAAGCGTTAACCATGTTGGAGTCCATGCTGCCCGATTTGATTCTCCTCGACATCATGATGCCTGAAATGGATGGTTTTGAGCTTTGTGAACGGCTCAAAAATTCGGCTGAGACTCAAGCCCTTCCTATCATCTTTTTGACCGCAAAAACGGAAATCAATGATATCATCAAGGGCTTCGAGTTTGGAGCCGTTGATTACATTGTGAAGCCGTTCAATCTTCAAGAAGTTTTGGTCCGGGTAAAGACACACCTGGAGTTGAAGTTCAGCAAAGAGTTTGTACAAAAACAAAGAAATGAGTATAAAGAACTTTTACACATTCTTTGTCACGATTTGAACAACCCGTTGTGGAGCATTTTTCTCGTTCTTGAGAACGCCAAATGGGATCCTAATTTTTTGGTATCTAAAAGAACCGCAATGAATTCAGCAATTAAGAATAGCCTGGATACCATCGAATTGGTTCGCCAAATTCGATCTTTAGACGAAGCTGAATTTACACTGTCTCTCAGCGCCATTCCATTATACAAAGTCCTTGCGGAATCTTTATCTATGTTTGAGCAGCAGCTTTTAGAAAAACATATTCATTTGAATCTTAAAGTCGCTGAAGAAATTCAGGTTGTAGCTGAGAGAAGCTCATTCATCAATTCTGTACTGAATAACCTGCTGTCCAATGCGATCAAGTTCTCTTACCCCGACTCTCAAATTGTAATCGAGGCTTCAACGAGGGACGAGCAGACCCTTTTATCCATTCAGGATTTTGGCATAGGCATTCCTGACAAATTACTGTTAATGCTTTTTGATGTCAGCAAAAAGACAAGTCGCACTGGAACACTCGGAGAATCAGGCACAGGCTTTGGAATGCCGCTAGTTAAGAAATTCATGCTCAAATATGGGGGCGATATCGAAATTCATAGCGAAGAAGAGCAACCGTCAACTTCCGCTCATGGAACGTTGGTCCAATTACGTTTTTTAAACCATTTGAAATAAAAACAGCCTTATGTCTCAGCCCCTGATTCTTATTGTAGATGATGACTCTCGAAACCTTCAAATACTAGGCTCCACCCTCAAGCAGGAAGGTTATCAAGTGATGGTTTCAGCCTCAGGAAAACACGCGCTTCAATCGCTGGAAACCCTACGTCCTGATTTGATTTTATTAGATGTCTTAATGCCCGAACTCAGTGGTTTTGAAATCTGTAAACGTATTAAAGCTAATGAGCAAACAGCCGACATTCCCGTTATTTTTATCACGGTAAAAGATGAAACAGACAACATTGTCAAAGGCTTTGAGCTTGGCGCCATTGATTATGTTACCAAACCGTTTCAGCCCAAAGAGTTGCTGGCACGTGTCAAAACACACCTGGATCTGAGTTTTAGCCGGGGTCTCATTGAAAGACAGAGTCAGGAATATAAGGAGCTTTTGCACATTCTTTGTCATGATCTGAACAATCCTTTGTGGGGCGTCGCTATGGTTTTGGAAAATGCCGAAAAAGATCCTGGACTACTTCAACAAAAAAAAGGGCAGATGCTCCGGGCAATAACGAATTGTTTAGCTATCGTTAAGCTGGTTCGGCAGGTACGTGTTTTAGAAGACAAAGAATTTGAGCTTCCATTGACTCATCTTTCTCTTAAGGACATCGTCTCTGAGGCGATGTTGATGTTGGAAGATAAATTTTTGGAAAAACAAATCAAAGCCGTCGCCACTATTCCTGAAGGGTTGAATATATTGGTTGAAAAAAGCTCGCTGATCAACTCTGTGCTGAATAACCTGCTCACCAATTCCATTAAATTTTCTTATCCTAATACCCAGATTCTGGTAACCGGATCCCAGGATAAAGATCACGTGTTTCTGACAGTCCAGGATTTTGGGATTGGCATTCCAGAAGCGATACTACGGAATCTTTTTGATATCAGAAAACGGACAAGCCGCACAGGGACTCAAGGCGAAACAGGAACAGGCTTTGGAATGCCGCTGATTCAAAAATTTATGAAAAAATACGGAGGGTCCATCAAAGTGGTTTCCAAAGACCAGGAGACCTTTCCGGAAGCGCATGGAACTCTCATCACACTCACCTTTCAAGCCGAACAGGTTGAGTCGACAGTTTGACTGTAGGGTCTCTCAGTGGATGCTGGACTAAGAAGAACCTTTATTCGTCATCCTCCTCGGCTCTGGCTTTTTGAAAGCTCCGCTCCTGCCCCTCATTTTGCGGTGCACTCTCCTGAGCCTGCTCTTTTTTAATAGAAAATTCCTCTTCAATTTCATAAAGCTGGGACTGAAGTTTTCTGACAACATCCTGATTCTTGGTATCTGAGACTTTTGCCAACAAGGAACGGGCTTTAGGGATGTGTTTTATAATTTTTGAGGTTGCCCCTGGAAGCATTTTATGAGTTTCCAAGAGCATGGCACCAAACTGTTCAATACAACGTTGGTCTATGACTTCTTTGGGATTATCAGGGACCATATTGACCGCATTTTGAATCATACCGATCGCCGCACCCATTTCTTTACTTCTCCTCTTTTCAAGATCCGACTTACTGATTCCATCGGTCGGAGAACATTCCTCTTTGTGAATGGCACTATCATAGAAACTCGCCAAGACTTTATGAAACCGTGCCTCATGATAAAGCCCCAAAGGTTTATCTTTATAGATTTTCTTTAACGCATTAATCAGATTCATGTTTTGTTGTTGTAGTGGAACCAGGTACACCGATGAAACCAAAAGGTCATTGAATCCCTGATAGAGCCCTGTATCTTTGCCTAAGGTTTTTAGTTTTGCTTGCACGTCGTCTTTCCCCTCTTTCAGGTCTTTCCCCTCTTTTTCCACCACCTCATCTTCCTGCAACAAAGATTTTTTCAAGTTAATCATAATGTCTTTTTTGATTTTGATAACTTGTAATTGTTCATCACACTGTTTCAAGAATTCCACCATGTCTTTGCGTTCTTTCGCCTGATCATAGTATTGTGATTTTTTGCGATGATCTTCAGGCAAAGTCCCTGAGATGGAGTCTCCTTTCTGCTTAATGCGGTTGTACTCTCTGATGAAGGCATCTTCCATTTGCCGGAGGTATCCTTTTTGAGCACGTAACGCATAGGAAATGGCTTTTCCGTGAGACTCATTCATCGATGCGGCAAAAAGAGCTTGTAAATAAATATTTTCTGCGCCTTTAAGATTGGCACCCATCTTCTTATCGCCAAGGATGTAGGGTTCAATCAAATCGAGACGGGCCAATACATTGGTGGGATCTTTGATGAGAATGGAAACACGGCTTTGACCTTTCGGCGTCCTGTTATTCACAATACTTCCAGAAAAAAACTCAATGTCTTTCCCTTTATTACGAAATAAGGTCAGCCTTTCGGATTTGATGATTTTTCCAACGCTATAGGATTGAACTTCCTTGAGTTTGTCTTCCAGTTTTTTTCGAACCTCTTCAAAGAACAACACCGTAGGAATGGCATCAACACTTCCGAAGACGGAGACTGAATCATCATCAACTCCGCTAGTATCTATTTTTTGAATTTTCTTTTTATTAATACTTATCATTTTTATTTTTCCAGGGCTAGGATCTCAGGAGTGGTTTTGAAACGTTTATGCGATAGGCGCCAAGTCACTCCATTTCGTGAATCGTTTAACAGTAATGGACCCAGGGACAAATAGGCTGTAGCCTAGTCTTTCATAGCAGAATCCCCCCTTCTAAATATATACTTTTCACCTTGCGTAACACAACAAAAATGATAGTTTGTCCTGCGTTTTGCGGTTAGAAAAATGCGAAAAAACTAATAATTTTAGTGTTTTTTGTGTATTTCGCAGACTCATAGTTTTAGACTGAGTCGTTACAAAAAATTGAATACAATGGTTTGCTATTGGGAACCTGCTTGTTATTTCTACAAAAGCGGGAATAACACAAGACATAAACAAGGCCCAGATAGGACCTGTAGAATATAAAATCAACAAGTCAGAAAGGAGTCTCATTTTGGATGCAATGATATTAGATCAACCACCGAAGGTCGTCATGAGAGAAGAAACCAGTGATCAGTTCAAAATGCTCGAAATCTTAAAGCACCATAATCCTCGGGTACTGAAAAAAGGGAGTTCCAGTATCATTAAATTCGGAGAAGGGATTGAAATGCATTTTGAAAATGAGAAACTCGAACGGGTTGTCAATACGTTGAAAGCGGATGACCGCTTGAATTATATGAATCATCTGTATGAACGTCTTTGTCACTACTTTACAGACATGTTTCCGCAAATGAAAAATTACGATTTTTCAACGCCAGAGGAGTTGGTCCATGAAGCTCTGATCTTGGCAAAATACATACAAAATCCTTTGCAGGAAGATGGGCTTCTTGAACGACTTTCCCAATTTTTTCTGGAACGCTATCCTCATCTGATAGATCAGGAATATTCCCATTTGGAAATCATTCGACATGCCTTAATTCTGACTGAAGATGAACTTCTCCGGAAACCCAAGAAAAAGAAATAGCCGCCCACGCGTATGGCTATTTTTTCCCCCCTTTTGATTTGGCATCCGCTTTGGTGAAATCGGTAATTCTGCCAAGGACCCCCGCTTTTTGTTTGCCAATCAGCGGTCCTAATTTATCAAGGCGTTCACGCAGTAATGAACCCTGAACTTGACGTTTAATTTGAACTTCAGGATTTACCAACTTTGCTGCGGAAACCACGTTCGTATCATTGACATCCGCAGGACGTAAAACACCTGTGACGATGGTCACATAACGCACTTTATTTTGTTGACGGTGATCGATTTTCCTTCCACGGACCAGCATATTTCCATTAGGTAAGACCCGAATCACTTCTGCGGAAATGGTTTCAATTGATCGTAAAATACTATTTTGTTCCTCTTCAATAGAATCTCTTAACGTGAGTGCCTCCAAAACCACATTCGCTTTTTCAAGATCGGATTTGGGCTTTGTGGCTTCCGCAGCAAGGGGCTTGGGAGGCGGAACAGAAATGACAGAAGCCAGTTCAACAATAGTCAACAGATCGTGCCGAAAACGGGCCCGATGATCCCTCCACAAATTACCAAACGAAGCTTCATCTCTCCAAAGAGAGCCCTCATAACGATTACGAGCGATTGGAATTTGTGGTCGCCTGTCCCGTTTAGGCGAAGATGGTAGGGGGGTCTGAGCTTCAACGGTCGTGTTTTCGGGACTAACGGTCTTTTTGGGGAAGATTGTACTACAACCACCACTTCCCATCAGCACAAAAAAGATCAAAACCCCGGACCAAATTTTATTCGCCATAGCTATTCTCCTTTTGAAGTTGGGGGTTTTCTCAATTCACCTGTACCTGGTTTCTGGCTTTAACATTCGCGTAAACCACCGTTTTACTTTCGAGGTTTCGGACAGGAATTCGATCGCCCATATGTCCTTTCGATAAAGCGATGCCCTCTGCGGTTAAACGCAGGGATTTCGTTTCGTAGACAATCAATAACCGTTCTCCTGTTTCTACTAAAAAAGGCGTGGCCATGATGTTCTCTTTCATGACTTCCTGAGGACTGATGGTCCGTTTTGCCATTTTCCCAATCACTTCATTTTTGTCATCAATGTACGTTGCGGGCAATCGATCCACATTTCTGCGGACTTTCATTAAGTCCGTTTCTTGAACAATATGATCTTGTTTAATGGTGTCTTTTGCCACGAAAATGTCTTTATAAACTTTGATATAAACACGGACCAGAACGGTTTTTATTTTTTTGCTGTCAATACTAAAAACCACGCTGAAGGTCCGATAGCCACCTTCTTTTTTATAAGTTCCTTTTTGCTGGATGTCATAACTCAACTCGCCTTTAGGTAAAAAAACATCCCGGCTTTTTGAAAGGAGTTTGGCTTTCACTTCCTGGTGTTGATATTGCGCCTGGACATGGTTCAAGACGATCTGATCAATATCTTCTCCGGGAACTCGAATGGCGACTCTCTGGACGCTTGTAGCATCCGCGCCAGGAAAGGTTACTTGCCCCGTTTTGATATGAGGACGAAGTTTGGAGAGCACAAGAGACTGGGTCACCACTTGTTTTCCACCAGGCATTGGGGCTTTGCCAATCGTTATCTGGGCAATTTTCTCAATAAACTCATAATCCAAACCTTCAAAAGTCGCAATTTCCCCCAGCTTGTAGTGATCTCCTTCCACCGCAGTGAGCGGAGGGAAAAAAATTTGGGTTTGTTCTTCAGGAGGAACTTCCCTTTTGGATTGATTGGAAACGGCATGAGACCTGGAGTTTAGGGAACTCCGTTTATTTGGCTCACGGACTTGTTGAGGCGCTGCGTAAGTAGAACTCCCAACCAGCATTCCAACCATCAATAATCCCAACGAGTTACGCCAAAAACTACACATAGCAGACTCTCCTTCCCATGGCTTGAACGTCGATAACAACGTATTTCTAACAGCTAATCCCTGTTTTTCGACAGCGACCAGTCACAACTTAACGCACAATATTATTGGCTGTCTGCAACATGTTATCTGAGGTTTGAATCGCTTTGGAATTGACCTCATAAGCACGTTGCGCGGTGATCATGCCAACCATTTCTTCCACAATCGAGACATTGGAACCTTCCAAAAACCCTTGGTTTAAGCTTCCCATTCCATTGGAGGCGGCCGCATCCACAATGGCGTTTCCTGACGCGGGAGAAGGCAGATATAAATTTTTACCCATGGGGGTCAAACCGGCCACATTGGAAAAACGCGCGAGTTGTATGGTTCCCACGGCTTCAGGCTGTGTTTCATCTCGTAAAAAAACGGAAACAGTCCCATCAAACCCGATTTCAATTTTTCGAGTTTCCGAAGGAATATTTATTTCAGGATCAAGCAACATCCCATCATCTGTGACCAAACGCCCCTGACCGTCAATGTTGAAATGCCCCGCACGGGAATAGGCCAATGCGCCATTAGGTTGTAAAACCTGGAAAAACCCCGGACCATCAATACTGAGATCCAAATCATTCCCGGTATTCTGCATATCGCCCTGAGTGTGTATTTTTTCAGAAGAAACATGCTTAACCCCATGACCGACATGAATACCCACCGGAACTTGAGTGGAAAGTGAGGAGGCAACGCCCGCAGTTCGTTCATTGTGATAGAGGAGATCTTGAAAATGATTTCTGCTTTTCTTGAAACCTGTGGTGTTGACGTTCGCCAAGTTGTTGGCAATCGTATCAATTTGTTTTTGCTGACCACCCATCCCTGTGGCAGCCGTGTATAATGAACGCATCATAGGAGGTCCCTATCCTTTGGCTCAAGGTTAACTGATTACATCCCTGTTTTTTCATACTCTTGCGAGGGTGATCGCTTTTTCGTCCAAACCGTCAACGGCTCTCAAGGCTTTCTGTATGGTTTCATACGCTCGGTTGACCGCAACCATATTGGTCATTTCCTTAACAGTATTTACATTGGAGCCTTCCAAAACGCCCTGACGGACTTTGATTTCTTTGGATTCAATGGGGACATTATCCCGTTTCACAGGAGCAAAAAAGGCATGTCCGAGTTTTTGGAGATCTTGTTTGTCTTTAAAGCGGACCACTCTTAAGGAATCCACTAACTTTCCATCAACGTGAAATCCTCCATTTTCATCAACAACAATATCCTTCCCCTTTACGACAATCGGTCCTCGTTTTCCCAGCAAGGGATAGCCATCTTCGGTCACAACCTGACTGTTACTGTCCAAACTGAAATTCCCTGATCGGGTATAACGCTCTCCCTGAGGCGTTGAAACACTAAAAAAACCATCATTGTCTATGGAAAAATCCAAGGGATTATTGGTGTGTCTGATCATTCCCGGCGTAAAATTTATGCCAACCGCGTCAACCGCGACGGCAGATTTATCCATGCCGACATACAAATCCAGGTTTTCATGATTGAGAAACATTTCTTCATCAGATTCAGGCGCGACTCGAGTCGCCTTGGAAAGAACTTCCCGGAAGGATAACTGATCTTCCTTGTATCCCGACGTATTAACATTGGCGAGATTATTAGCGGTATTGTCCAGTTTCCTTTCCAATACGCCGCCTGCCGAAATTAAGCTAGCGATTCCCATAAGGCCTTTATGTTAAAAATCAATGAAACCAAAGTGAGTCTTTAAGCAAAAGCAAAGCAAGCAGCATACCATCAACAAAAGTCACGCCTTTCTCCTCCCTTTTTTTCAAAGCGGCAAGATCCCGGTTTCCCATTTTCGGACAGTCTCTTGGAAAAAAATTATGAATTGAAACTATTTTTTAAAACCAGCCTTTACCTTTTCGAATTGATTATGCTAAACATCAATCAGGGGTCCTATTCAACAACTGCTTCTATGCATTTAGAGGGAGTTCAATCTTAGAATCTGTAATCAAAAGAGGTCTATGAAAATTAATAAACTTTTATTCTCCGTGATCACCGGTTTTTTCGTATTATGGCTGCCTGCCGCTCTATTTGCGGAAGCGGGGGTGACCAGCACAACGCTTACCTTTGGTTCGGTTCTTGCTCTGAAAGGGAAAGCGCAAGATCTGGGACAGGGAATGCAAGAGGGATTGCAAGCTGCCTTTGCCGGCCAAAAAGTCAAGGGACGATCCATTCAGGTTTTATTTGAGAATGATTTTTACGAACCGCCTAAAGCGGTTGAGGGAACCCAGAAGCTCATCGGTCAAGGTATTTTCTTAATGATTGGCAATGTGGGAACGCCTACCGCCGAAAAAACGCTGCCGATTCTCGCCCAAAATAATATTCCAGCGGTTGGTTTTTTCACAGGAGCGGGACTGTTACGACCGGCTCCCGGTCCTGTCGCCAACTATCGGGCAAGTTACATTCATGAAACGGCCGCGCTGATAGACGCCGCATTGGAGAATGGATTAACTACGACCCAAATTTGCGCGTATGTCCAGAATGATTCTTATGGAATGGCAGGATTGACAGGCGTCATGCTGGCCATGGAGCGTGCTAAAGCCTCGCAGGAGGTCTTGGCCTCTTATAACCAACTGATTAAAATGAGTGGGGATGATCCTGAACGGAATAATGTAGGTCCCGTTGGCGTTTATCAACGGAATACTCCCAATGTTCGCCCAGGTTATGACTCTTTGAAAAATTGGGAAAAAAAGTCCGGCAAACCCTGTAAGCTTGTTGTGACGGTGGGGACTTATGATAACATCGCACACTTTGCACGACATGCGTCGAGCATGGGAGAAAAGTGGATTGTGTCTGCGGTTTCCTTTACAGGGGCCAATAGTTTAAAAAATGATTTGGAAAAATATCAAGCCACCCTTCCCGTGATCATGACGCAGGTTGTTCCGCTCTTGGATGCAAAGCTTCCGATCGTTCAAGAAGCAAAACAAAAATTAGGAAGCGCGTTTGGTTTTGTCTCACTTGAAGGCTATATTGTGGGTAAAATGACTTTGAAAATCCTGAATGAGATCACAGGAGAACTCACCCGGGCTAATTTTGTGGAGCAAGTCAAAAAATCCAAGTTTGACTTGGAAGGGATTTCCATCGATTTTACCAAAAATGGCTATCAGGGCTCGGATCTTGTGGTTCCCAGTTATCTAACGCCTTCAGGATATGTCGTCATGGATGCGAATACATGGAAACAGATTATTCACTAAATTCAATTAACATTACATTTGCCAGGGTTCTATGAAAATTTCCACCAAACTTTTTATGTTGCTTTTGATGAATATGCTCGTTGTGCTGCTGATAGCAGGGTTCGCCTATTTTGTGGCCAGCGGAACCACTCAGAAAACAGTGAAGGTGTTGGAAAATGACGTGGATCCCCTCCTGAAAGCCAACGCGATTGAGCAGGACACAACAAAAATCATGCTTTTGGTAATCACGCATCTTTCCCAGACCGATCCAAATCGAATGACTGAGTTGGAAGGTCGAATCCAGCAAGAATTAACCGCGTTTGATGATTATATTCTTCAATACAAGGGGCTCTCTCCAATGAAGGACGGAACCCATCATAAAGTTGAGGAGTTTATTACGATCTGGGTTTCTTTTCAAGAAGTCATGAAAAAAGCCATGAGTCTCAATCGCAACTATGACCAGGAAGGTGCGTTTTTGCTCATGCTGGTCAAAGGACAGGAACTTTTTGAGGAAGCCAATCAAGTGGTGCGAGATATGGTGTCTGATCACCGTAAATCCATGAATATCAGGAAACAGGAATCCGAAGATCTTTCGAATCAACTTTTCGTTGCGCTAGTCGCGATCCTGTTGCTGAGTGTGTTTTATTACAGTACTGTGACTATTTATTTCCAGAAAATACTCATTAGCCCCATCAAGCTTGCTGTCAGCGCGATTGATGCGTTAGGACATAATGATTTAACCTTCCCCATTTCTTCCGTGAACTTAAAGCGGCGTGATGAAATTGGGGATATTCTGAGAGCGTACTTCAACACACAGAATAATCTTTCCCAGGTGATCTACCAAATCAATAATAATGCCAAGTCCCTCGGCCAGGCTTCGGACAAACTCAACAGTTCCTCGGAACATATGACTCAGAACTCTAAAAATGTAACGCATCAAGCCGCTACAATTGCCAGTTCGTCAGATGTCATTGCCAAGATGGTCAACACCGTAGCTTCTGCCGCAGAGCAAGCCTCTACCAATGTCTTCTCGATGACACAATCGTTTCAAGCCTTGAGTGGCAATATCAACTCTGTCGCAAAGTCCGCAGACCAAGCGGCAACCAATATGTCCGAAATGAATAAGAACATCAATCAAATATCCCAAGATATTAATCAGGTAGCCGGTTCTGTAGAGGGCATGTCCGCGTCACTGGTGGATGTTTCTAAAAGCACTAAAAAGGCCATGGAGATCTCTAAAGATGCCAGTAGAAGTGCCCAACTCACCTTGGAGGTCACGAATCACTTGGGCAATTCCGCAAATCAAATTGGTCGAATTGTGAAATTGATTGGCAACATCGCGACTCAAACGAATATGTTGGCACTCAATGCGACAATTGAAGCCGCCAGCGCGGGAGAAGCCGGAAAAGGCTTTGCCGTGGTTGCCGCGGAAGTTAAGGATTTAGCTCAGCAAACCGCGGAAGCCAATAATGAGATTGCGCAACAAATCGAACAGGTTCAAAATTACACCAACCAGGCGTTGCAAGGAACACAGAGTGTGAGTGATGTGATTCGGAGTGTCTCAGAGATTAACCAATCCATCGCTGGATCCATTGAACGACAAAGTCAAACCGCGGCTATTGTCCGCGGTTCTGTAGACATGATTGCTTCTGCTAGCAAAGAATCCGCTTTAAATGTCCACAATGCGGTATCAGGGCTTCAGGAAATTAACCGATCCGTAGCTGAGGCGTCCGATGCCGCGAAAGAATCGGTCCTCAACCTCAATGAAGCCGCTGTCGGTGTGAAAGAAATCGCTCGTTCCAGTGCTGAAGTTGCGGGGAGTGTGAATGGTGTGAATCAGAGTTTACAGTCAATACAACTGGCGATTAATGATATGAGTAATGAAATTGCGAATTCTCAGAAAAACTCGTCGGAACTTGCGAAAATGTCTGCCACCTTGATTCAGTCGGTTTCCTCCTTTAATTTGGAATCAGAAGCTCCTGCAGAAGTTTCCTCAGTCGTTGTATCTCGCCGTCCCCCAACGTCGCTACTGACCCGTTAGCTGTATTTGAAAAAGGGCCCGTTCCTGTTTTCCTAAAGGGGAAAATTATTTTATTCGCATTGTTAACTTTGATATACAGGAGAACTATGGAGTTTGATGTAATTTTTGAATCAGCGACAATTCATGATGGTAGTGGCAAGCCCCCTTATCAAGCGGATGTGGGTATCAAAGATGAAAAAATTGCCGCGCTTGGTAAACTGAATGACGGACAAACACGGCAACGAATTAACGCGATGGGAAAAGTGTTATGTCCCGGGTTTATTGATGTTCACAGTCATGCGGATTTGGTGATTCACAAAGACAATCACGCGAAACTCCTTGAGCCTCTCTTGCGTCAAGGCATCACCACTTTTGTGGGCGGAAATTGCGGTATGGGAATCGCGCCACTCTCTGCCTCCAAATATGACGAGATGATGAACTATGTTGATGTCATGATGGGAGAGGACCCTCGCCCCTATGTTGATTGGCAAAGTTATGGTGAGTTTGTTGAAAGGCTGGAAGCCAAAGGTCTGGTTATGAACTGCGGACTTTTAGCACCCCACGGTTTGATTCGAATTGCGGCAAAGGGCTTACAAAATTCCAAAGCGACTCGCGAACAGATAGAACAGATGAAAGGCTTGGTTGAGGAGTGTCTGGAATCAGGGGCCTTGGGGATGAGTACTGGCTTGATGTATTTCCCGGGACTGGCGGCAGATGAAAAAGAGCTTTTGGAGTTAACCGAACTGTTAGTTCGTAACGATGCGGTCTTTACCTGTCATTTGCGCAGTTACAGCAATACCTTACCTTTGGCGATTGAAGAAGTCCTGGCCTTGAGTCGTAAAACCGGAGTCAAATCACAAATCTCACACTTTTTCTGGTTACCGCATGTTAATGAAGTTGTGGATTCATTAACCAATACGACCCTTCGAATTGCCGCTGAAATCTATAAACATGTCAAATTTAAGGCGCCCTTACAATGGTCCGTTCAACCGCATTTGAATCAAGTTGCGCGTGCGGTGAAACAGGGCGTTGAGGTAAGTATTGATGTTATGCCCACGGGTGCTGGTTTTACTCACGCACTCGCCTTTTTCCCCCCTTGGGTTCTGAATGGAGAACATCAAGACATAATTTATCGTCTCTCTGACAAGTCCATCAGACAGATGATTTACAAAGCGATACAACAGGGCAAATCCGAATGGCCTCACCGCGAAGATCATACTTGGGCTATGAATTTTTTTAAGATTATAGGCTTCCGCGGCATTTACTTGATGAGTGTTGTGAGTGAGAAGAACAAACAATATGAAGGAAAGAATTTTATTCAAATTGGAAAAGAACGGGGGCAACATCCTTTTGATTCCATTTGTGATCTGTTGATCGAAGAAGAAGGGCGGGTTTTGGTGTTTGAATCCCCAACTCATCCTGGTGATGAATTTGTGGAGCGAAGTCTGTTTGGCGCAATGAAGGATCCGAATGTATCGATTGTGACGGACACCATCTTGTTGGGCTTTGGCAAACCCAGTCATTTATTCTATGATTGTTACCCTAAAGTGTTATCGAAATATGTTCGAGAGGAAAAAATAATCTCCCTTGCTGAGGCCATTCGTAAATCAACAAGTCTGCCGGCACAGCAACTGGGCATTAAAAAACGAGGCTTGGTCAGGAAAGGCTATTATGCGGATCTGGTTCTGTTTGACGCGGAGACCATTTGTAGTAACTCAACCCCCTTCAAGCCAGACGCCTATCCGGAGGGTATAGACTATGTTTTGGTGAATGGATATCCTGTGGTGACACCTCAAGGGTATTTCCCTGAAAAACGAACAGGAAAAGTTTGTAAACGTAGCGACTAAAAAAAAGGCAGGCCCTCTTTATTTGCGGAGTTGATCCCGGATTTGCTCACGGGCTTGTACAGCTAATTCATCACAACGGTTGTTTTCCGGGTTGTTGGCATGGCCTTTGACCCAGTTCCACGTAATCTCATGCTGTTTGCTGAGTTCATACAGAGTTTCCCAGAGGTCTTGATTGAGCACTGGTTTTTTGTCAGTCGTTTTCCAACCGTTTTTTTTCCAATTGAAGATCCAGCCTTTTCGAAAAGCATTACAAACATAAGCGGAATCGGTGTATAAATCGACGATACAAAAGGATTTCAGTTGTTGGAGTGCGGCAATCGCCGCACGCAATTCCATTCGATTATTCGTGGATTCCGCTTCAGCGCCGGAAATTTCTTTACGGTGGTTCTTATGTTGAGGAGAGATCAAGACACTCCCCCAGCCTCCGATGCCAGGATTGGGCGAACAAGCGCCATCCGTATAGATTTTCACATAAGGTCTTTTTTTTTTTGGTTCCAACTGACAATTCCTGAGAGGATTTATTTTTTCATCACTAAATCAGCAATTTCCAGAATTCTTGGGACTTCTTCATAATCAAGCATGTGATCCGCATACGCGGAATCAATAATTAAACCAAGAATTTGCCGCCGGATGGGGTCTAAAACTGCGGAAGACAAGGGCCGAAGATCTTTCAAGGTGACTTCCATGAATAATTGGGCTTTAAATACTTCCTTATCAAAATCGGGAGTTTTGAATTTTTCTATCAACCGTTCAATAAACTGAAGCTCTCCTGAGGTTACAATACTATCCCCTTGTACGATGTAGCGAACATAATCCAAAACCGTGTGTTGATCTTCTGGACCTAATTCATGTAACCGATGAAATGTACGATGGGGATTGTACTCCTTGATTTTGGTGGCAACGTAAAGAATATATTCATGTTTGATCATTTCAAACGCAGGAATATAGAGACCCTGCGCAATTTTTTCGGCAATCGAAAGGGTGAGGGGTTCGGCGCCTAAATCCACAGCATTTAACTCTTCGAGATCGATTTTGGACTCTTTGATAAAATCATCAATACAGTATTGCATGGTTTCCAACTCGCGATGAAACGCGACTTCAAAAAGCTCATCCAGGTAAGGTTGATATCGTATGGGTAAATACTTATAAAATCGACTGGCCTCGACGGCGGTAGATTCGAGAAACTCATAGCCGCAACTGCCAAAATTTCTTGTAATGTCTTCGACTTCGATAAAGGTGAGCCTGTGAAGTTCTTTGAACTTTCCGTTTTTATCAAAAAGAGGAAGTTTTAAGTCCTCTGCCGAGCGTTGAAAATCATCTTTACGTTGATCATAAGCCTTCAGAAACAGTTCCAGCAGATCGGATTGAGTGGGATACTGTTCCATGCGTATTCTAATTTCTTCTTTATAGTCAACATAGGATATAGATCTCGTTGATTTTTCAGCAGAATTATTGCTCATTAAGTCCCTTAAACGCAAATTTTACGGGTTTCGAATAGCTCTCCTTAGTTATTTAACGAGAGTCTTTCCATTTGTAAAGTTTTTCTTTCATTGCCAAGCCAGCAGCAGAGAGGTCAGGTTCTACAAAGAATAACACTCTTGAATTGCTGGATAACGATACCAATCGGCTTCTAACTCTTCCAGGCATCGAGGTGTTCCCATATCTTTCCAATAGGCATTTTTAATATCAAAAGCCCGAAGGGGATGATTTTCTTGAATTAAACGTAAATAACAATCGATAATTGAAAAAGGGGGAACTTCCTGAATCAGGGAGAAAATTTGAGGAGAGATCACGTGGATGCCACAAAAGCCCTGTTCTGTTATAGCGCCTTGAGGGGCTCGTAACATCTGATAATTTTCCGTTTTGTAATAATGAATCCCACAAATAAATTGCTGTTCATCAATCAGCAGTTTGGTTTGAGTGACCCTGTCTTGAGTGAGTAGGGTTGCGAGATTCTGTTGTTTTTTGTGGTAACGATAGGCTGAAAGCAAATCTGCGGTTGAAAAAATATCCGCATTATGAAGAATAAAGGGGTCGGGATCCCAAAAATCTTTTGTTTTTAACAAGCCCCCCCCGGTTCCCAGGATTTGATCTTCGTTAGAAAGTGTAAGCTCAGGAGAATGTCCTTGGTGTTGCCGCACATAGGCTTCCAATTGTTCCGAATGGTGATGCGTGTTGATGATGATGGACTGAACGCCTATTTTATCAAGACGTCGAATTCCCCACTCCAAGGCGGGATGGTTGGCAATTGGAATTAAGGCTTTAGGCGTATTTAGCGTCAGCGGTTGAAGACGAGTCCCTTTCCCCGCTGCCAAGATCATGGCTTTCATGGTTTTTGCTTCTCTTTGTATGGAGTTAAGATCCTTCTCAACTTGAAAGAATCTATTTTATTATGCTAACATAGAGCAAGAGTATTGGCACGTTTTTTTAAAATCAGAAATCATACTCGCTTTAAGTATTTTATTTTTTGAAAACAGGGTACTTTTTCAATAAAGTGAACACAGCAACAGCCTTTAGTATAGAGAATGAACATGTCAGAGAAAACAGTGATTCGTGAGGTGAAAGATATAGTGTTAGATGTCGTCTCTTTGAAAACCCGAGACATTAAACTTCGGGAATTATGTGACCGTATCTATTACTTGTTGCATCGCTGTATGCTTCCCAGTGGCAAGAGTCTGGTAACGCTGCTTGGAGAAGTGCATGATTCCTATGATCAATCTATCTTTGAGATGATCTATCAACACGTACGTCAGCGCTACTTTCAGTCTTTGGGGCAACTCAATCGTAAAGGCGCAAAACCTTATATCCTTGAAGAAGAAAACGAGTTTTTTTTAGCAGGGGTTCATAGTTTACGTGAAGTATTGGCCTTATTCAGCATCCATGAAAATTACAAGGAAATTCCCACCTTTTTACGCAAAAAAATTTCCCCGCGAATTATTCAATCCTTATTTGGGGAAGAAGTTCCACGTTTACGAATCCTCTACGCTCACCGTCACAATCCCTCTCTTTATAAAAGCAATGTCGTGGAAACCGTTGAGTTGTTGGAATATCATTTTGATAAAGAACCCATTCCCCCCTTTATTAAACATATCTATGTCCATCGAATCTATCAATTGAAGGGGTATGCTGTCAAAATATGGGAAATCATTCCCAGTCAGTTAATCCATGAGGCGCCTGTTTGTTTAGTTCCGGGATTCAGCACTAATTATTACACTTTTCATTGTGAGGGGAACAACAGTCTTGATTATCACCTCGCAAAACAGGGGAGTCGCGTTTTTGTGCTGGATCATGACTGGGGAGAGCAAGACGCCAATATGGATATCTATGCGGAGTATTTGCTGAGTACCTTAATTGATGTTGCGAGACGCAGATCCCAACAACGGCAGGTGATCCTTGCGGGACATGGTTTGGGAGGCACCCTGATTATCTTTAAACAAGTTCTCAACGCCATTCAGTATTCCAAGTTCATTGATCCCTTAAAAGCGGTGGTCTTGATCAATCCTCCACTCGATTTTAGCTCTTTAAGCTTTATGAGCCAATGGAAAGCGCGTTTCCTTGAAAAAATTGTGGCCATGACCAGTAAAAACGGAACGGTTCCGATTGGTAAAATTGCCAGTGTTGTCACCCACCTTCCTGGACTGACTCATTTGTTGACCTTTAATGCCAAAACCGACACGCCTTTGCTGGAATGGGCGGAATCGAACCATTTACCGGTAACTCACTCTTCCTTGAAGTTGAATCCCTTCAGTGTCAACCCCAAATTGATTCGGACCCTTTTCAAATATGGTGTTGTGAATCCACCTAAAATGGCCATCCTTCACTTGCTCAAAATGTTGAAGTCAGGGGTGGAAGGCGCGGTTTCTTTCAACTATGAAGAAATTTATATCTCCGCTGGAGAAGATGTCTATGTCGAGCAGGATCAGGAAAGTCAGGAACAAACCAGGAAACAAACGATTGGCTTAAGCTATACTGACAATTTATACCGTGTCGCAGGCTCTGTTCCTGTGCTAACACTACAGACAGAAAACGATATTTTTTCTCTTCCGGAAACCTTTTTCCCCTATTGGAAACGTTGGCCGAATCAACATAAGATGAAGTTGGATAGTTATCCAAGTGACTTTGTCAACCAACAAGATAATCTTGCGAAAATCAAACGCTATATTGAAGATTTCCGCTTGTCAACGTCGATCCATGTCACGGTCCATGAAGGGCGGCACCTGGATGCGCTTTTTACGCAAAAACGCGTTGTGGCCGCCTTTATTGAGGCGGTTAACCGGTTGGACGGTTCTCCTGTTGAGATTTTAAAAACGGAAATTGAAGTCTTCCGAGCCGCGATGGATCAAAACTATACTTTAGAACAAAAAATGACGTTGACCAAAGACATGGCTCGGAAGGTTCGCTTTCTTGACCAACAGAGCTGTGTGGGCAAGACTCAGGAAATTGTTGAAGTGTTGATGAAAATCCTGCAAAGCCATATTCCCCTCCCAGGTTACGAAACCAGTTATTATGACTTGATGGTTCGAGAAGAGCAAAGTGATGAAAATGAAGAATTAAAAGAAAATTTATTTTTCTGCTGTATTACCGCCATCGTGAGTCTTAAACCTGATTCTGAAACAGTGCTCGCTCAAATTTTGGAAATTGTTAAAAATCCTAAAATTACGCTGTTACCTCAATGTTATCGATCCTTGATTGACTTGGCTCTGGCTCTTTATGATCATGGTAAAAACTATGAAGAAGTCACGTCTAAACGCTTTTTGAAAAAATTGGAACAGTTATTGAATTTTTCTGTAAAACATCCTGAAAGTCGAGTTGCGCTCCATGCGGTCCGGGGATTCTTTCATACGAGGAATTCCGACTTCATTAAAAAAGGAATCCAAATTTACAAAAAACTGCCGTTGGAATGGCAGGAAAAAACGACAACGATTTATTGGAATGAAATTCACAAATTGATCCTGGAAGAGCAGGCGGAACATGCGGAAGAAATTCTTCCAAGCATGGTTTCCTTCATGCAATACTACGATGAATTTGTACCTTAGAATCATTCCTAACAAAGTGTTGCGCTATTGCTGGGTTTCTGTCATATCAAGAGAGTGGGTATCCTTGTCTTGAACGATTTTCGTATAGGGTACCGCTAACAATGCTATTAATAATGCTATATTCATGAGGGGTCATGACGGGATCTGGCAGTGTCTATTCAGAAAATTTTGCTAAATATGTAACATTCAAAGTAGGCGATGAACGCTTTGGTGTGCATATCGAGGTAGTACAGCAAATCATTCGGCCCCCTAGAATCACTCCTATTCCCAGAACTCCTGATTTTTTTCTGGGGGTCTTAAATCTGCGTGGAGAAACCATTTCAACCGTTGACTTACGACAGCGGTTTGGACTCTCTCATGTCCCCAGACATGATAACCAGCGTGTTCTGATTGTGGATTATGCGGCCTCTCGCTTGGGATTGCTTGTGGATCAAATGGGAGAAGTGGTCAATGTGCAACATAGTCAGATTCGGCTTCCTCCGCCATTGGTTGACCCCAATACCCTGGAGTTTTTAACGGGAGCTGTGCATTTTGAAAATGATGAATCCCTTTTACTTTTGGATCAAGAACGGCTGATTAAGCATGAAGACTTCTTAACCGAAGTAAAAGTCATGAAAGAAAAGCCCAGTGGACAGCAGAGTGGGGAATTAATCGTTGCGGAAGCTGAGCAGGTTTTTGTTGGATTTCGACTGGCTGATGAATACTATGTCTTGGAAATCAGTGATGTTGAAGAAATTATCAGGTTCCCAACCTTGATTAAAGTTCCTCAGTCCTCTCATAATATTGAAGGCGTTTTTCACCTGAGAAACCAAGTCATCCCCTTACTGAGTTTGACCCGACGCTTTGGTTTAAGGCAAAGTAAAATTACAGAAACGACCTATGTCCTGGTAGTGAATGTCCAAGGAACCAAGGTCGGATTAATGGTGGATCAAATTCGTGGCGTGTTGCGGATCAAACCTTCTAAAATTGGCCCTCTGCCTAAAAATGTCACAGGTCATAAGGCCGCTCATTTACAAGGCATTGTTCAGATTCCTGCCGAAAAAGAGCATTATGTGTATATGGTCATACTTCTGAATCAGATTTTTTCAGAAACCGAGTTAGAACGTCTGAGTCAGTTTCAGTATGAGGAAGAACTGGAATATGAACTGCCGGAAGAAGATAATGATGAGGAAATTATTTCTTTAATTCGTTTCAAGATCGGAAATGAAATCTATGCGATTCGGCTTTTGCAGGTCAACCACATTACTTCGGTTCCCCCGTCTCTTGTGTTTTCTGTCCCTAAATGCCCGACTTATGTAAAAGGCGTCATCAATGTCCGAGGTGAAATCATTACGGTGATTGATCTCCCCCGGATGTTCGAAAGTCCCAATAGCATCCCCAAAAATGATCATGTTAAAATCATTGTGGTGAATATTGGAGAGCGTAAAGTCGGCTTGCAAGTGGAAGACATTGTTGGAATCACTTACCTTTCCAACACCATTTTTGATATTCCAGAACACTGGGGAGAAGAAAGCGATCATCGGATTGTTGAGGCCATCGGGCGGGAAGAATCTGGGGATGTGACCGTTTTGTTGGATCTTGAAGCAACGTTGATGCAAGCGACCGGAATGGATCGTATTCGTGTTGATAGTGAGGCGGAGCCCTTCTCTGGATTTTCTACATAATAGACATCTTTCCAAAATGTTTGTAAGTGAGGCCCAAATCCGGTTAGAAGAAATTATTTTTAAAGATACCCAATCGCGTAAGACAGTTGATGCGTATGACGGCTATCTGTCGAAATATCCGAAAGGGAAGTATGTCCAGCAGGTGCAAACCAACCGTGAGGAACTCTATTACCAAGCG
Source organism: Deltaproteobacteria bacterium TL4 (assembly GCA_051382335.1). Classification (GTDB taxonomy): domain Bacteria; phylum SAR324; class SAR324; order SAR324; family NAC60-12; genus JBBCAX01. The sequence goes on along the minus strand of JBBCAX010000399.1, from coordinate 23,039 downwards.
GCAGTGAGTAAAAACACGGTTCAGTCCTATGACGGCTATCTGTCGGAATATCCGAAGGGTAAGTATGTCCAGCAGGTGCAAACCAACCGTGAGGAACTCTATTACCAAGCGGCAGTGAGTAAAAACACGGTTCAGTCCTATGACGGCTATCTATCGGAATATCCGAATGATCAGGACAAGGTAGTTTATGATTGGAAACTGATAAAAGGAAAGGAGGAATATGGCAGGAAAGCAAAAGAGTTCAAATACTATGATTTATCAACTAAAGGTAACTCTAAAAGGAAGTAAACCCCCCATTTGGAGGAGGATTCAAGTCGCCAGTGATATAAACCTTTCAAAGCTTCATCGAATTTTGCAGATTGTGATGGGCTGGGAGGATTGTCATCTTCACCAATATATCATTGGAGGGATGAACTACGGTAAGCCTGATCATGAATTTGGGAATGAGATCGAAAACGAAAGTAGAGTGAAGTTGGATCAGTTCAGACCCAAGATGAAATTTGTGTACGAATATGATTTTGGGGACAGTTGGGGGCATGAGATGGTGGTAGAAAAGACTTTGTTGCCGGAAGAGGGCGTGAGCTATCCAATTTGTATTACGGGTAAACGTGCCTGTCCTCCTGAGGATTGTGGTGGTATTTGGGGCTATGCTAGTTTTTTAGAAGCAATTCAGAATCCAGGACATCCCGAACATGAGGAGATGCTGGAGTGGGCAGGTGGAGAATTTGATCCAGAGGCCTTTGATTTAGACGCCATTAATCAGGAATTGAAAAGACTTAGATGAGTAATATAGTTTTCACCTCAGTTTTTTTTTGTTAAAGTGTTTAAAGATCGTCTTTCGCAAGAATTTAGTAAAATTGTGCAAGAGGTGATTCTCTATGGTTCAAAAGCTCGTGGTGATTTTAATGATGATTCGGATGTGGATATTCTGGTGATTGCCAGTAATGCGGATTGGAAGACCTATGATAAAATAAAAGAAGTTGGTTACGAGTTAGATCACCTGTGCGTATTTTCTTTCCAGGTCTTACCTGTATCACACATGAAAGACATAGCCTCCATTAATACACAATTTTATAGAAATATTATTTTCGAAGGAATTTCATTATGAACGAAAAAGAAATTCTCGCCGAAATGACACGATGCGAAACATTGCTTGAATCCGCGCAGGTTTTGTATGAGAAGCAAAGGACAATGTGCTTATAAATCTGTTGAAGAACCCAAACCCAAACCTGATCCCAAGTAAATTCAATAACGGAAAATGATGACCCCATGGCGTTTAATACCCAAGTCTTTTGACGGACTTACGCTACTTACCCGGAGCATACGTACTCCTCTTATCAACTACAGCATTATAGAAGAATTGAATCGGAGAGAGCTCCCCTACGTGGTCTTTTGTTCATGGAGTCAACTTCTATTTTGTCAGCGCATCTGTCGCGTTCAAAATGAAAATTTGATCTTGCTTCAATCGCCCCCTCTGAATCAGAGCGATCTGCTTCTTTCAAAAGGCGTCACGTATTATGATGCCCGGAACTTTATCAACGAGGAATCCTGGCAAGACCTCCTGACTCAAATCCAACATTCACAAAAACGCTTTTGGTTTCCACTTGCCCCCTCTTCTCAAGAAAGCTCATTTTCTGAAAGCTTATTGAAAAAAATTGTGGAACATACCTCCATCCCCGTTCTTCCCATTACGTTCCTGACCTGTTTTCCTAAACATTTTGTGCTAAAAGATGGATTTGTACTTCCCTATCCCTTCACTCGTGCCCTCATGATTGTTGGGAATCCGGTTTCAAAAGAAAAAATGGCTTCTGCAAGAGACAATACGTCCTGCTTTTTGCATACGCTTGAGAAGTTGGAAACTTTGGCTGAGACCTTAAGCACTGGGGCGTAAAAACACTTGGAACTGACTGGTTATGATGTTGAAACGATCGCCTTATTATTCCTTGATGATCCTACTTTCATTTTTCATAATTTCTTGTTCCATGAAAAAAGAAACGGTACCCATTATTAAAACCAGGAACCCGAGTGAGCAAACCTTGCGTGTGGTTTCAACGGATCCAGTTGTCGCCCTGATCTTTTGTGATTCGGTTCAAAAAACATCATTTTTCCCAAAAGTCTATTGTTCCTCCACAGATACCGTAGATACCGATTACACATTACAGATTGAGCCTGCCATTCATGAGCCCTCTTCGGATTTTTTAAGAAATGTTTTTTATTCCGTGGCAACGTTTACCACGATTGTGCTCGTAAGCAGCAGTGGGACTATGGAGTATCATCTATCGTTAAGTCATCGAGACCAAATCCCTCAGGAGGTCACCTTCAAGAACGAAGGGCGTATTGGTGTTTGGTGTGTGCAAGGCCCCATTTTGGGGACGTTAGGAACCATTGTCGGGACGATGATTAATGGGGATAAGCGTCCTGATTATTTGCAGCAGGAATGCTTACAACCCAATTATGCTGAAGCAAAAGAAGCCTGTACGTTTTATAACGATTTTATTCAAGACAGTGTTGCGAAACTTTGGATTCAAATTTGGTCAACAATTCAAACTACCGTTGTCGCCCTTGAAGGAGAAAAATCGTGAAAATGATCTTTATCCTTTTATGCCTCGGGATTGTGGGGAGGCTGGTGTCAGCCTCCAATGTTGAGGCCAAGGATCAGTATGAACTTATTGCCTATCAAGGACAAGGGGTCGACGATGACTTGAGATTCATTTTTACGAGACAATCGCCTCAGTATATACCCCTTCGTCTGCATGTGCTTGGAATTAATTATGGTTTGGATGCCCGCATTCGTCAAATGACCTTCGAATTTGAAGGTAATGTCGCTAAATACAAAGGTCTTCTGGATCACTGGGAAGCGAATGCGCTGATTATTGCGCGTTATACCTTCCTCAAAGACGTTCAACCGAGTAGCCTCGCTTATGGCAGCGGGCTCTCCTACGCCACACAACCTCCGGTATTGCATGAAGATCGCCCTGAACCTCACCTGCTTAATTATTTGATGATTGAATTGGACACAGGGTTTCTGCATTATGAAAATCTGAAACTCTTGGCAAGAATACATCATCGCTCAGGTGTTTTTGGCTTCTATTGTTGGCCTATCTGCGGTTCTAACTTCCTCACCTATGGTATCAAAGTAAAATTTTAACCCCTTGGATTCAGGCCTTCACTTCGGATGAGGAGTAGCCCCCTCCCCCTGTCTCATTTTGTTTCTTTGCTTTATAATGCGTTTCTGTTACAAAGTTTAATAAGCCTAGATATGAGTATCCAACTTACACAATAACATGTTCAAAGGAAAGGAACCGTATGATAACTGTTCGGTGGTTAGGAGCGACAGGACTCGAATTTAGCTATGAAAACCATAAAATTTTGATGGATCCCTACCTTTCCCGTCCAGGGAAAATCGATATTATTTTTAGAAAAATCATACCAAATGTCAGTATTATTGAAAACTATGCCAAGTCCTTAAAAGACAAACAATCCTCGATGATTGTGAGTCATACCCACTTGGATCATGCGCTCGACTGTCCTGATTTAAGTAGATATATCAATGGTCCTGTGATCGGCAGTCGTAGTTTGGAAGTCCTCATGTCTTTGCATGAAATACCCCATCGTGTTCGAATGTGCTCAGGAGGGGAAACGATTGAAATTGACAGGAAGATCAAAGTGACGATGCTTCGCTCAATACATGGTTTAGTTGCCATGGGACGTATTCCTTACCCTGGAGAAATAATTCCAGGTCGACGAATTCCACCGTTGAGAGCCAGTGCTTACCGTCATGGAACCGTTTTTATGTGTAAATTGGAAATTGGGGATACGACCTTCATGCATGTTGGAAGTGCCAACTTTATTGAATCGGAAATCAAGGATCAGCGTTGTGATGTTTTGTTCCTTTGTGTTCCAGGATGGAAACGTATTCCGAATTATCCAGGGCGGTTGGTTGAAATTTTTAAACCCCAGACTGTGATTCCGTTTCATTTTGACGATTTTTCCGCACCGCTGGCTTCGGACGGGACCGCTCCCAAATTACCGTTTCAAGATCTGCCTGGATTTCTTGAGCAAATTCGACAAGTCGCCCCTGATGTGAAAATCATTATTCCTGAAACGTATCAGGTCATGACGTTTTAATCTTAAAGGGGAGTTGGAAATACTTCTCAATAATAGATTGAACAATGAACTAAGAATGACTATAAGCTTCTAGGCGTTCAAATCCAAGTCGGCAGTTTGAGCTGATGAATGTGTTTAATGTAAACACTTGTGCTCGAAATCAATTCTTCTCCAGGACTCGAAGGCCTTGAAACCACATCAAATCTCAATATCGCCGTCAAGATTATTGAGTTTATTGAACGATATGCCAAGACCCACAAAAGAAAGATCGAGTGCGTGCCTTAAAGGCACGGGGGAAGATCCTAAAGTTGAATTTCTTCTAGGCAGAATTTTGAGACCTCAATTTGTAGATTCTCGAAATATCTTTCATTTTTCTTGGGGATGACGGCTACTTGTTGTCCAACATGCTTGAATAACTTACGCCCTTTGGGGGTATTTTTAATCAAATATTTTTTTTCATCTGGTGCAAACAATGCGATTGTAACAACATTGCCTTTTGAATCCCAATCAGCTGGACCAACAATCCCTGTAATGCTTTTTTTACTCATGCTCAACTCCAATGAAGTCAGAACTGGTGATTGTTTCTTAATGCTTCAAAGCATCTCATGATTAACCTACCTTAATCGCAATCGGATTGTTTTGGGACTAAGATCATGAGCACTATTAGTAAAGTCATTGTCCCGCTTTAGGCTAGTAGCAGTGTTGCAACAGACAGGCCACGAGCTAACATACTGATTATACTGTAATTATTGAGTATAAACGTAAAAACAAGACATTCTTGGTCTGTTACCGTAGGCCCCGCTAAAAAAAGTAGAAATAAAATGTCCGAATCCCTTGAGCGGAGTAGCCTTATCACAAAAAGCAGTTTACTATGCTGAGTTCTAGTAGTTTTTATAAAACCATTTAGAGTATAAAAATGACAAAATCCGTTTTGATTGCTACAAAAAATAATGCTGCTATTGACACGATTAAAACGTCACTCGAGGATGAGTATAAAGTCTTTTCCACCTCCAATTTGGAAGACTGCCTGCTTAACTTCCATAAGAAGCGTCAAGAGTATACCTTCCTTGATATTTCTCTCATTAATCAATTCCTTGGTTTGGAAAAATGTCAGGAAAATGACTATAAAAAACTCTTGCAGAAGTTCTGGAAAAGTTTTCCAACGGCGCCTGTTGTCATTTTATCGCCTCAATCGCTCTTGAGAGATGCGGTTCACATGGTCAAAGCCGGCGCAACAGATTATCTGAGCTATCCCGTGGATCCCATTGAGATCAAACATGTTCTCGACAGCACCGCTGAATTCATGAAGATTAAAAGCGAATTGGGGTATCTTCGAAACGAATTTTGGAAACAGGAACACCGGGGTGTGGTCAAAACGAATAATAAAACGATGCAGCTTGTCTTTGATACGGTTCAAAAAGTTGCGCCCACTCAAATGACTATCCTGATTTCGGGAGAAACAGGAACAGGCAAAGGCATCATTGCCAAACTCATTCATAATTACAGTAATCGAAGTGATAAACCCTTTGTTCATGTCCATTGTGGCGCCATTGCCGATTCTCTTTTGGAAAGCGAACTTTTTGGTCATGAAAAGGGGGCGTTTACTCATGCTTTCCAAAGAAAGTTAGGTAAATTTGAAATTGCGAATGGTGGGACTATTTTTCTGGATGAAGTGGGCACAATGACCCCTTCGGCTCAGATTAAACTGCTGCAAGTGCTTCAAGACAAGATGTTTCAAAGGGTTGGAGGTTCCGTTGATATCAAGGTGGATATACGGGTTATCGCGGCGTCGAATGCCGACCTGAAACAGTTAAGTGAGGAAGGAAAGTTTAGAAGTGATCTTTACTATCGTTTGAATGTGTTTTCCATCCATATTCCTCCCTTGAGAGAGAGGAGAGAAGACATTGCTCTTCTCGTTGATGAATTTTTGAAACGTTACAATCAGCACTATCCCAAGAGTATTTCAGGTATGAGTCCTGATGTCGAAGCGGCCTTTGACCAATACGGTTGGCCTGGGAATATTCGGGAACTCGAAAATATCATTGAACGCGCTTTTATCTTGGAATCCTCCTCAGTCTTGACTCCTGAAAGCCTTCCCCACGATCTCATCAGCTCTGATGAAATTAATGTCCGATTGCCTGTGGATACGGGTCTCAACTTAGCCAAAGCCCGTGAGAAAGCGGTTGACAATTTCGAACGTCAATATTTGAAAGAATTGTTAGCCGCACATCAGGGGCGCATTAACAATTCCGCTCAAACGGCGGGAATCACGACACGCCAACTGCACCGAATGCTTTCCAAATATGGGATCAACAAAGAAGAATTTAAAGTACTTGTCGCTTCAAAAAAATCCTCAGCGTAAGAGGCTATAGGACATTCTATTTCTTATTGGTGCGTGTTCATGTAAAAAATATCATAGATTTCAGTTGTCTTTTTAATGGCATAAAGATTGCTGAGACAGGGTAGGTGGGAGTACTAATGAGAAATAAAGCTCAAAGAAAAATGTTAATTGCTGGAAAGGAAAAAAATGAAAAGATATGAAATGTATGGATTATGGTTTATGTTCATAACCTGTTTGATTTTGGGACTAAGCGGATGTATTCGAAGTTCGGAAAAAGCCACGTCTTCTTCTACCGAAAAATCTGAAGACGTTAGTATACCGTCATCAAAGGAAGCAGCACCAACGGTCATGCCTTCTGCAGTTCAGGAGGTTGAACAGTCTAATGCGGTTAATTCTGGGATGCCTGAAGAAGAAATGGAAAAAATGAGTGAGGATTCAGATGCTTCCCAAGACGTCTCAGAAGAGGCGGTTTTGCCTGTGAAAGAGCTTAAGACGCAATCTTCAGACTCTCCCGAAGAGCTTATTGACGAGCCTACTGACGGAATAGAGGTATTACCTGAGGAAACAGAGCCTGCTGACGAAGAATCTTCTGATCCGAATTGACCCCATTGGAGATAAGGACTCCAAAAAAACTTTCCGGAAAGGAAATTTTTTAAGCTGGAGTCGTTTTTCGAGGAGGTGGGGAGGAATAGCTGAGAGCTTGTGGAAGGCCTTCCTTTTCCCACCTTAGACCGTGCGATTCCCCTTGGAACTATGTTTATGAAGGATCTTTTCAATCCCGGCGATTGAACTTTCTTTCAATAACAAACGTGCATTTGTTTCAACTTCGAAAATTGCTAACTTTTCAATGTACGCCTGTACTTTGGGAATGAACTGAGGATCAACGCTTAGCTTCCGGATGCCTATCCCCAGCAGGAAAGGAATGTATTCCTCTTGGTGCGCCATTTCACCACAAACAGAAATATCCTTATTCTCCTTTAGCGCCGCTGAAACAATCTTGGCCAATGCCCGTAAGACTGCGGGATGGTGGCCACAGTAGTATGAGGCAACTTTCTCATTAGCTCGATCAACAGCCAACATGAATTGAATAAAGTCATTGGTGCCAATAGAGAAAAAATCGACTTCGCGTGCGAACTCATCAATCGTTTCAACCACTGAGGGAAGTTCAACCATCATCCCTATCGCAGGCTTTCGATGATGAGGTAGAAGTTCCTGTTTGAGTTGTGTGATACAGTCAAGCACCACTTGCTTTGCAAGGCGGAAATCATCAAGAGAGGAGATCATTGGAAACATGATTCTGAAGTTGGTGGCATCAGTACCCGCTCTTAGAATGGCTCTAATTTGCTGTTCAAAGATATCTCGATGCTCAAAAGAAAAACGGATGGAACGTAACCCCAATTCGGGATTAGCTTCACGGTTTTGATCATAATAGGACAACGATTTCTCACCACCCACATCAAGTGTACGAAACGTAATTTCTTTTCCCTCCATTTGTTTAAACAACTGAGCATAGATCTGGTACTGTTCTTCTTCTGAGGGGAGCGAATGACGAACTAAAAAAGGAAACTCAGTGCGATACAAACCGATTCCTCCGATTTTTAATTGAGACGCCAAGGAAACTTCACTGAGCAGGTTGATGTTGGCCATCAGATGAATTTGACAACCATCTGCCGTTAGGGTTGTTTCTCGCATTTTCTCAAAGAGAATCTCGTTTTGTTTCTTTGTCTGATTAGACTTACTAACCGTTTGGACGATTTTGCGGGTGGGCTCGATATAGACCGTTCCGCCCTCACCATCAATCAGAATTAAAGACCCTTTTTTAATAGACAACAGCGCCTCATTCTCCACAATGATTAACGGAATGTGTAAAGAACGGGCAATAATGGAGATATGACTGGTGAGTCCGCCGCCAACCAGGACCATGCCGACGATCCCTTCAATCGTAAACTTGACAATGTCAGAGGGATACAGATCTCTCGCAATAATAATGGTCCCTTTCATTAGATTATTAGAAGTCTCTTCCCGGAACGACAGGTTGTCCATAATCCGGCGACTGACATCTTTGACATCTTTCGATTTTTCTCGCATATAGACGGCTTGGCTATTTGAGAAAAACCCCACAAAGTACTGTGTGACCTGCTGAACGGCGGTCACCACAGCCATTCCGTCCTCAACTTTTTGGATCATTGCGCCCGTGAAACTCTGATCTTTCAACATCAAAAGATGAACATTAAAAATCAAAGAAACCACTTCCGGAAGTCGTTCCGCAATGTGAATCTGCAATTGCTCAATCTGTTGGCTGGTCTTTTCAATGGCGAGCAGAAGATCCTGCAGTGTGAGTTTGTTTGTAACGTCTTGTTCGATACCAGTAAATAAACCCGGAACATCACTCAGTACCTCAGCAGAACCATAGCAGAAACCTGTTGAGGCGACTTCACCGATCATCATTTTGATTTGATGCTTGTTTTTTTGATGGGGTTGGTGTTCTTCATGAAAGCTGAGTAAAATACGCGCGTTTTCGATAGTTCCCGCCAGTTGAGCGGCTATGGCTCTCAAAGCGACGACATCATCCTGACCAAAATAATTACTTTCCAGACGTCTCAGTACCAATACCCCAATTTTCTCGTTTTCTCTCAGAATGGGGGTTGCCAGAAATGACTCGAAGGGCTCTTCTCCGGCCTCCGGGAAGTATTTAAAATGAGGATTCTTGCTGGCATGATTGTCAAGAATCGGATGGCGTTCTTTCAAGGTCATTCCCACCAGACCTTCCCCTTCTTTTAATCGGATGATCCCGATCATTTCATGTTTAAGTCCTGTGGTTGCGCGCAACACCAATTCTTTTGCCATGTCGTCATAAAGGTAAATCGAACACACATTAGTATTCAAATGGTGGGAGACCGTAATCACCAAACGTTGAAGAAAATTTTCAATATTTGTGCTTCCAGCAAGCAAGGAAATGAGTTCTCCTACATCACAAAGTAGATTCAGATAGTCACGCTTCATGGTACTAACAAGCTTTCTGTGCAAAAAGTTGATTATTAGAGATAGGCGGTCCGATAAGTTTCTTCTGGGGGCAGCACCTTTCTTTCGATTCTTTCGCGATTTTGGCGGCTAAAATGAACTTGCACTGCGGAGGAGTGATCAGTCACGGGGCAAAATTTTTGCTGGACCACTACACCGCTAAATTCAGTCTATAGACGTTCATTTAAATAAATCCACTTGAGTCTAAGCTAGACTGTGGAGTGCTAAAGCTTGCTTTGGCCAAAGCCAAAGAAAGGCCATCGCCTTTCTGGCCAAAGCAAGCTTTGGCACTCCTGAAAAAGCGTTGTTTAAACGGATCACGCAACAGGATGAATTTTCTGAATATATTTAAATGAACATCTATATAGCCGGCCTGATGCCGTCTGTAAGAATTCTAGGAGTTCTCAGAATGATCACCGATTTAAAACCAACAATGTCTAAAACTTGGCAGACGCAGAAATCCTTTTCTTTAATGTAGTACTAAACGCAATTTTAATGCCATGACCTGCTCAGGATTCAGAAACATAACGCATGGAGACGTTCCCCTTTTTTTCAGGAGAACCGGTAGTCTTGTTGCTCCATTTTGAGTGCGCAAAACAACCTCACAAAAGAGGTGTCCCCCTGTACAATTCAGGAAGATTCACGCCTAAGAGCTCTGTTGCTGTATAAGACATCTGGCGTCTTTTATTTCGGAATCATTGGGTCTTAAGTTATCACAGCCATTGCGCTCCTGGAAACGTCAATCCAACCTTGCGAAAAGAAAAGTTGATTTCAGGAGAAAAGAGAGAAAATCACACCCTTGGCCGATCGTCCTTAACCGTTTTTTATCCGGCATGGTCTCTTATTTTCGATATTTAATTCCATACTTTCCCGAAATTTTGCTAGCCCTTCCCTCGTCTTTGATTTGCTTCAAAGTATGCGAAAACTCCTTCACAAGTTCTGGATATTGAAAAACAGACATGAACAATATTTTTTTGATTCCCATTCATTCCTCTCGAACGCCCACAAAAACTTGGATTCCAGCAATCCCTTCAGTACAGATCCGTTTCACAAAATCTCTTCAGCATAAGAACAGCCGTATTCCCAGCGTTCGACTTTATGGCACAGTTTTTAGACAGCCTCAACTATATTTTATAATTTGTTTTTTTGCTTTTTCATGCTATCAAAGTTCCTTTCTTGGAAAACACCATTGTTCCCTTTTTATTGATCTACCTGTCAATAACCTCTAACTTAGAAGATATCATGCAAATCACCGGAAAGCTTATTGAAATAAACGAGACGCAAAATATATCTGAAAAATTCCAAAAACGAGAGTTCGTCATTGAGTATGCGGAAAATCTATCCTATCCAGAATACATTAAGTTCGAAGCTACCCAAAAAACCTGCAACATTCTTGACAATTTTTCAATTGGACAGATGATAACCATCGAATTTAATCTGAAAGGCCGAAAATGGCTGGATCCTAAAAATAATAAAACCGTTTACTTCAATTCACTCCAGGCCTGGAGACTTACAGCAAATGATAAGAATCAACCTCATGTAAATGAAGCGAAGGCTCCTAATACACACTCCGAAAACATTCCTCCCATTGAATCCTACGAAAACTCATATATCCCTGACGACCTTGAGGAGATTCCTTTCTGAGAGGCCACCCGCCTGAACGGACAGTTTGAAAAGCAAGAACTGTAGTCGCACCGGATTTCATTTCGGAGAAGAGGGATCGTCGGGGTTCATCGGGGTGGACCCCCTTCCTTTCTTTCATGGGGAGGAGCATCGCCCAAAGCCAGCAAGGTGTGGGGACGGAGTTTAACGCCGCCAGGGAGTGCGATTCGGCTGATCCAAATACTGGCATCCCCGGTTGCGACGCAGATTTCTCCCCAATGTTCGTCAAGAAGACTTCCGGGTTTTCCTGTTAACGTGCCTTGCGACGCTCCGTATAAATAGTATTGTTGATGGTCAATCATCCCCAAGGTTCCTGGGTGATTGTCTCCTGCTCTTATTTTTACCAAGATGCTCTGTGTGCTTTCCTGCCATGAAAAAAATAAGTCCTGGGTGTGGATTCGTTTTCGATAGGTGCCTTTTATTTGAGGAATTGACGGCTGCTTGCTGAAATAACGTTCAACGGCTTGAGGCAGAAGTTCTAATACCTGATCCGCAACGAGGGTGCGATAGATATGAGCCACTGAGGCTTGAGGCATAGCAAAGGATCCTGTTGCCCAGACAGGTCCGGCATCCCATTCCGCTTTGGCTTCCAGGATGGTGACGCCCCATTGCGCTTTACCTTCTAACACAGCCCAGTTTAAGGAACTCGGGCCTCGATCACCAACAGGACCAGGATGTACAATAAAACACGGGGTTTTCTTCCAAACCGTTTCTGGTAAGTAGTCTAAAAGGTAAGGACACAGAATTAAATCAGGCTGGTAAGCTTGTAGGGCTTTTTCATCAAGGCCTAGCATGAGCTTTGAGGATTGGAACAGCAAAGCTAAATTGCACCATACTTTTTGACTTAAGCCATTAAAGGACGAGACCAGAAAAAGGCATTTTAGAGAGGAAAAATCGCATTTCATAGAATCAACAGATGCGTGGAAGTTGTTCATACTGAGGCATATCCACTCTTCGATAGGAGTCATACACTGTTTTCAGAAACACTTTCCCTTTGTTGGCACCAAACACTTCTCCTATTTTCTGAGCCTCTTTTCCCAAAGGATGGGCCTGCATGAGGTCCAGTATCTCCGCGCTGTCTTCAGGGGCACAGACCAAGATCACTTTGCCCTCATTCGCAACGTAAAGGGGGTCAATTCCCAAGAGTTCACTTTGCTTTTTGACAGGGAGTTTGATCGGGATGGCTTCTTCATTCAGGACCACACCAAACTCCATCGCTTCAACTAATTCATTCAAAACAGCGGCAACCCCTCCACGGGTAGGATCTCTTAAAAAATGGATGGTTTGATATTTTTCGAGTAACGGGGTGAGTAGAGAATTCAAAGGCGCACAATCAGACCCAAGCGCTTCTACTCCGTCTAATTCTTCTCTAACGGACAAGATGGTGATGCCATGATCAGCAATCGTTCCATTGATGAGAATATGATCTCCTATCTGGACCTGTTTTTTCCCCAGTTGAACCGCTTGTGGAATACGGCCAATTCCCGTGGTGTTTATGATCAGACCATCCAGCGTTCCTTTCGGTAACACTTTGGTATCGCCCGTAACCACGAGCACCCCGGCCCGCTGTGCCGCTTGTGCCATTTCCTGGACAATCTGCTCCAGTAACCCTAAAGAAAAACCTTCTTCGATGAGAAACGCCGAGGACAAAAACTGAGGAATCCCTCCCACCATGCATAGATCGTTAACGGTTCCATTGATCGCCAGGGAAGCAATGCTTCCTCCAGGGAAGAACAAAGGGGTAACCACAAAAGAATCGGTAGTAAACGCAATGTTTTGATTTTCGAAAGGTAAGACCGCGCCATCAGCATAGTGCTGAAGATAACCATTGGAGAACCATTTTCCAAAGACCTCATAGAGCAGTTGCCTTGAGGCGACACCGCCGCTCCCGTGATCCAGGGTGATGACTGAGTGACTCATGTTTGGGGTCCTTGGTTAATGTTGAGGGTATGGATTGTTTTTGTGCTTGGAGATAAAGTGACTCCGGGATTGAGCGAATTCCGCATGATTACAGCATTCTTTCATGGCAGTCATTTCAAGGCGGATCTGTTCCTCCATTTCTTTCAACATACGATGATTGAGTACTGATTTCGCGGCAAGCCGGGTTTCTATATTGTGTGAGGCAAAATATTCCGCTTTTTGGGCGACTTCTTTTTGAAATATGTGAATTTCTCGACTCAATTGCGCATGAATCAGTCCCCATTGAACCGCTTGTTCACAAGAAAGGGGTTCTGCCTCGTAAATCAATTTTTGAGTTCTGCCATAACCAATCATCGAGGGTAATAACACCGACCAGTATTCCGCTCCGGATAAGCCCATATTGACATAAGAGGGGTTTAGAACAATGCCGTCACGTCCATACCTCAGATCTGCCGCTAACGCCAGCATCACGCCTCCTGCTGCGGCAGAACCCTGCAGCGCGGCAATCACAAACTTATCTTTGGTTTCAAGAATCGCGCGTATTACCTCGTTTAGCGCTTTTAAATTTTTATAGGCCAGTATTGCGGGATTGTAGCGATGATGGATGGCGCTTAGGTCAATTCCATTCGAGAAAAATTCTGTGCCTCCCCAGAGAACAAGCACCTTGTCCTCTTTTGACGATGCGGCCGTTTGGTAGGCTTCCAATAATTTTTCGCAGTGGTATAAATCCATTGCGCCATTATAAACAGTAAAGGATAAATGTCCTACCTGATTGATTGATTCATAATTGATTTCCATAATCTTTTTCTTATAAAACGGTTACCTTTGAAGTTGGCTGAGCAGTTCTAAATTGTACAGAGCTTCCTTTTCATCCAGTTTTTCTATGGCAAAGCCTGCATGTAAGAGAACATACTCTCCGATGACGACATCTTCAAGTAATCCTATAAAGCAGGGTCGTTTGGTCCCTGCTTCTTCAACCCAGCACAAATCCGGATCTTCCGGATCCATGGCAACAACTTTCATGGGAATACCTAAACACATAAGTACCTGTTGAATCCATTGAATTAATTAGTCACTGTCGCGAAACAGATATTCGCCGTTAGCCGTTGGTCTCACTAAAGTTTCGATGCGTGTTAATCAGTTCCAGCATCTGTTCTACGATAGAAAACTTATCTCTAGGCTTTCCTTTCGTTGCTCCAATCGCTCTTTCAGTATCATCAATAAACTTCCAATCACCAAAGGTAGTATAAGGGATCTTATTTTCTTTGAGCCAAGCGACAATATCCTTGTTATCTATCTCAGAAGGTTCGAGTTGCGAGGTTTCGGGGTAATCCTCAAGAATGTGACTTATAGTTTCAGCGGCATCCGCTTTATTGCTTCCAATAACGCCGCTTGGCCCTCTCTTTACCCATCCTGTCACATATTCACCGGGACACACCGCTCCTGTCTTCAAGTCAATCACTCGGCCTTGCCGATTAGGAATAATTCCGCGTTTGGGGTCAAAAGAAACATGGGGAATGGGGATGCCCAGATATCCAATGGCTCGATATATGGATTGAACTTTTAATTCCTCATAGTGTTCGGTGGGAACCGCTTTAATCGCCCCGCCACTTTCCTCAACGAGTTGATTGTGGACCAACCTGAGACCGCAAACTTTATGATCGAGTCCCAGTACCTCAGTGGGGGATCTTTTAAATAAAAAATGGATCCTTTTGGGATGCCCCTGTATTGGCCTTTGTGAGAGGAACTGCAACATTTCGAACCCCTGTATCATTTCTTTATCAGCATGGTCCAAGGCCCTTTGACTGGCATTGTCCAGTTCCAAGTCTTCAGGATTAATAACCATATCAACCCCCTCAATCTTCAGAAATTCCCTGATGACCGTGGGCGTGATAGCGGATTGTAACACTCCGCGTCGGGCAATGAGGTAGACGTCCTTGGCTTTATTGCGCTGTAAATCAGACAGTGCATAGTCCGCAATGTCCGTTTTTGCGAACCGTTTGGTCTCGGTTACCAGCATTCGTGCGACGTCAGCGGCAACATTTCCCATGCCGATGATGGCGACTTTGGATGCTGAAAAATTAAACGAGGCATCTCGAAAATGAGGGTGCGCATTATACCAGCCTACAAAATCCTTCGCCGCGTAACACCCCTTTAAGGACTCACCAGGAATTTCCATTCGACGATCGGTTTGAGTGCCTACCGAGTAGATGATGACATGATAATGTTTGAATAAATCTCCCTTTTGAAGGTCCTGTCCTACTTGAACATTACCAAAAAATCTAAATTTTGCTTTACTTGCATTTCGTTCATAAATTTTTGTCACCGATTTGATGTCCTGGTGATCCGGCGCAACGCCTGAGCGGACAAGGCCATAGGGCGTTGGCAATTGCTCAAACATATCGATCATGATGCCCCTTCGTCCTGATTTTACTAAAGCGTCTAAGGCGTAAAATCCCGCTGGACCTGAACCGACAATCGCAATTTTAAATTCTAAGGGGGCCTGGTTTTGACGTTTCTGCATGTTCATGAACTCCAATTGCAATGATTTTGATTACAGCTATAGACTTCATTTAAATAAATTCCGTTGAGTCTAACCTAGACTGTGGAGTGCCAAAGCTTGCTTTTACCAAATCCAAAGAAAGACCATCGCCCAATACCCGTGCATGAAATTGGAACGTTAATTAATAAACACCAAAATTACAGTAAGTTATATAACTACTGCAAGTATTCCTGAAATCATGGTGAAAAGTTTGTAGTTCCGCCTTTAGGCGGCTTTTCAGCAGGGTTTTCCGCCTAAAGGCGGGACTACAAACCTGATTTCATGCACGGGTATTGGGCCATCGCCTTTCTGGCCAAAGCAAGCTTTGGCACTCCTGAAACAGCGTTGTTTAAACGGATCACGCAACAGGAGGAGTTTTATATATTTAAATGAACATCTATATCTATAGACATGAGCGGGCGCAAAAAATCAAGTGAGGAAACGACTTTTCCAGGCTGAGGGGAGAGAGGCAAAGGCTCACCTCTCTCAGAGGCAGAAAGGTTCTGTGGCTTAAAACATGACAAGTAACTGAAAGAATCCAACACCAAGCCCTAGCAGTCCGCCAACGGCGATCAGAATCCATTCATCCTCTTTAAATGCGGGATGCAGCAGATCCTCAAATTCTGTGGGTGTCAGGCTTTGCATCTTTTCACGCAAGGTGTTTTCTATATCCAACGCTTCCGCGGTATAGGCATGAACATGCTTCATGGATTCCGGAATTTCTTTCATGATATTGTCGACTACGATCTCCTTCATCTCTATGTAATTTTTTGTTCCTACAGCCATTGTTACCAAGGGTTTTGCCAATCCTGCGGTTTCGTCAATTGACGATTTGACCTGTCGGCTGATCAGTTTAAACAATTTATCAGACGAAGGTCCTTTGAGAAGTGCCTCGATAATATTTTGAGGGTTCAGGATTTCTGCGGCGATCAACGCTCCATAATCACCTGCAACTTCATGCTGACGTTTTAAGAATAAGCCTTGGATTCCCTTGAAGGGACCAAAATCCTTGGGCTCTTTAGGTTCAAAAATCATTTTCAAGGCTAACCAGTTCGTAATATATCCCACCAGAAGTCCTGCAACAGGAAGAGTCCAATCTCCTTTGTAGAAAATCCAGACAATCATCTGAATGACACCAAAAATGAATCCGAAATAAAATCCTGAGACTCCAATAAAATGAAATTCTTTGTGTCCGCATTCCAAAAATATTTTATTTAATAGCGATTTATCTTTTACCAGGTTTGTGATCACCATGTCTTTGATATCGAATAATTCTTCAATGTTGTCTTTAATTTCTGTCATCATTTCTGCAATCATGGCCGGGGCGTCTTTTTTTGCTCGCTTGTAAACTTCCTGCTTGAGGCTTTCAGGAATGGATTCCCATAGATTGGGTGCTTGCTGATGCATCACTTCCATCACTATATCCTCAACCATGCTGTTCATGGGTTCTTCCATTTCCTTGGCGATACGTTCCGGATCCAGGCGACTGAATACTTCAGCCACATCAAGTAATTTGGAGGTCATCAAGTCCACTGCCAAACTTGCCATTTTGACCGCTTTTGTCGGAACAATACCCTGCCACCCCAAAAAAGGTGGTTTCCCAACGAATTCTATAGGATAAAACATCATTTTAATTGCGACCACATTAGTCCCCCAGCCCACAATCGCACTGATAAACGGCATGGTAAGATAGATAAACGGATGGTTAAAAAAGTCTTCCATAATCTGCCTCTTCTCAATAAACTGTTGATTTCAAAAAAAATATAACACTCCTTTTTGCGTAACGAATATGGGTGTTAAATGTCAAGGCCTGCTTGAATCAAATTGTGTTTTTTACTAATATTTTTTGAAAGCGTAGGAATAGAAAGGTTCCGGAGAGCGCGTATCCATAAAAAATTTCACTCAGAACTCAGGTTTTAATTCGGGATCTCAGCATGCAGTTCCATAATCACCATCGTATAATCATCGTCGTACTTCTCCTGCTTGGAGTATTCAAGTCCAAAGCGATACAGTTCAGCTAACAGATCTTTGCTACTGGATTGAAAATGCCGCTTTAGAAAATTCTGTAATCCCTCCTCCCCTAAAATTTGAAGTTGCGCATCAAACACTTCCACTAAGGCATCGGTGTATAGAATCAGTTTGTCTCCCGGAAGCATGGGGAGATGGTTGACCGTCGGATTGACACCCTCAATGTGCTGGATCCCTAAAGGGGATAAGGTCGGAGGAAGTGAAATCAATTCCTGGCTTTGGGCACGGATCAAATAAGGGGAGGGGTGTCCTGCTCCGATGTAGGAAAGCAGTTGGGAGCGGATGTCATAGACACCATAAAACATGGTTGCGAATTTATCCTTGGGGATATTTTGATACAGTACATTATTAATCGACTGGATCACATGGTCTGGAGAATGATTCTGGGAAACACTGGTTTTAAAAACATAAGAGAGCATCGATGATAATAAGGCCGCAGGGATCCCATGTCCGGAGACATCAGCAATCATCAAACAGAGGTGGTTATCTCCGATTTTGACGATGTCATAAAGATCTCCTCCAATATCTTTGGCCGCAACATAGGTACAATTCAGGCTAATATTCGGGAAATCCGGTAAATTTCTGGGGAGAAAAAACTTTTGTATGTTACGGGCTTCTTCAAGTTCCTCTTGAATTCGTTCCTGCTGCCGCTCTATCTGGTTTAAAGCCTTTTTAGCCTTAGACTCCGCCGCTTTTCTTTTTTCTATCTCTTGATTGAGTTGAATATTCCATTCTTCCAGTTTTTGAGTCTGTGCCAAAAGTTGCTTCCGTTGATAATCCAACCGGATGAATACGTTGACTTTGGCTTTTAACATATAGGGTGCAATAGGTTTGAACAGGTAGTCCACAGCTCCCGCTTCGTATCCCTGGAACATGTGTTCTTGAGTATGATTTATGGCCGTTACAAAGATAATGGGAACGTACCTTGTTTTTTCTATAGTGCGTAATATTTCAGCGGTTTCAAAACCATCCATATCCGGCATCTGGACATCCAACAGGATTAAAGCCAGATCATGTTGATAGGACAGTTTCAAGGCCTCTGCCCCGGAATAGGCTTTAATCACTTCCAGATCAAATTCTTCCAGTAGGCTTTCCAAGGCTAAAATATTTTCAGGCCTATCATCAACAGCCAAAATTTTTGCTTTTCCCCGAGCAGACATACCATTATCCTATACAAAAGAGAGAACCATGATAACAACTCAACGAGCCTGACGCTTTCCGCTTAGGCGGATTCAACCCATTTTTTTATCATAGAGAGAAACTGCAAATCAGAAACAATCGGTTTGGACAAATAATCATTGGCCCCATAGTCCAAACACTTTTCACGATCTCCTTTCATCGCGTTTGCGGTTAAGGCGATGATGGGCGTTTTTTTCAACGCGTTTCGTTCTCGAATCGCTTTGATGATTTCATAACCATCCATCCCAGGCATCATGATGTCCATAAAAATCAAGTCTGGATAAGGACCTGCGTTGAGAGCGGACAGAGCCTCTTCTCCATCAAAGACTAACTTGTATTTGATTCCGTGTCCTTCCAACATTTGAGAAAGCGCGAAAGAACTCCTGGCATCGTCATCCACCAAAAGAATGGTTTTTCCTTCAAGTCCCTGTGCTATCAGCGCTACATTATCTGAGAGTTGATGCTTCTGCGTCAAATCCAGACTCTGACTAAGACGTTTGACAAACGTCAATATTTCGTCAAACAGTTGATTGATAGAATGCGTTTCCTTAATCAGCAGGCCTTCAACGTTTCGAGTCACAAGCGCTTCTTCGTCTTCTTTACTCAACTCATGATCCACGTAAATGATTAAAAGTGGATTGTTGGAAGACTCTTGCTGGTTAAAATGTACCATAAGCGCTGCTAATGACCCCTCTAATGAACTCGTTCTGATGACGATACAATCATATCGGGAATCTTTCAAGTGTTTCACCAGGATTTCATTATTTCCAGAAACTGAGGTGATCACATCACGATTCCGCATGAGTGATCTCAATTGAGGTGTTAATAATTCCTCGTTTTCTATGACTAAAACACGTTTGTAGGAAGTGGTTACGGCATTTTTAAGCCTGATAAATACGGTCTCCAAGCTTCTTTGTGAAATGGGTTTTGTAAAAAACCCAACGGCTCCTGATTGCATGGCTTTTGTTTTTTCATCGACCACAGAAATAAAATGAATAGGAATTCTACGTGTTTCCGGTGTCCGTTTTAAGGCCTCGATCACCTGCCAACCATCCATTTTGGGGAGCATCACATCAAGAATGATCGCCGTAGGCTGATGTTTTAACGCAAGTTTTACGCCCATCTGACCATCGACCGCAATAATCCCTTTAAATCCATACTGATGCGCAATATCCCGCACAATTTCTGAAAAACTGGGGTCGTCTTCTATAATCAAAATAGTTTTATCATTGGGTGAGATCTCATCACGATCATCGTGAATGCTGGCGTGACTGCTTGGGGATTCAATGAGATATTCATTTGCTTTAGCTTGCTGGACTAAAGGCGTTGAAATCGATTCCGGAGCTTTAAAGGGTAACAGCAGAAAAAAAGTACTGCCAATACCCTCTTGGCTTTGAATGCTGACACTTCCACCCAGCAGTTCAGCAAAGGTCTTGGATATCGAGAGTCCTAAACCTGTGCCACCGTATTTGCGACTGATACTGCCGTCCACTTGGCTAAAGGCCTCAAAAACAAGTTCTTGTTTGTTTTTGGGAATCCCAATTCCCGTGTCTTCCACCGCAAAAACGAGGGTTTGTTCTGAGATCTTATTTAAAATAAGGCTTGGATAGCGGGACACTTTAGTAACACGGAAGGTAATACTCCCCTGCTCTGTGAATTTATGGGCGTTGGATAAAAAATTGTTAAGGATTTGTTCCACTCGAAAGGGGTCTGTACTGATGTGAGACGGAAGTCCCGTGTCGAGTTCGATGTGGAAGGCCAGGCCTTTCTTTTCAATGAGCCGTTGAAAACGTTGCTTGATCGAATTCATGAGTTCTAGCAACGAAACCTCTTCTATAACCATCTCTATTTTTCCAGCTTCCACTTTCGAAAGATCCAGCACCTGATTGATTAAACGCAGCAGATCGGAACCTGAATTATGAATCGTGTTTGCAAACTCAACTTGCTTCGGACTTAAATTGCCATCCTTGTTGTTAGCCAAGATTTCTGAAAGAATCAGCAAACTATTCAGAGGCGTTCTCAATTCATGGGACATATTGGCTAGAAACTCCGATTTGTACTGACTGCTTAGTTCCAAATCATGTGCTTTTTCTTCCAACTCTTGTCCCGTCCGCTTCAATTCTTTGTTTTTACGTTCTATTTCCATCTGATGCGCTTCTAACGCATACGTTTTTGCTTCCAGTTCTTCGTTGATCGTTTTCAACTGCTCTTGTTGTTTGCTTAACTCATGCTTTGATTCTGTTAAAGCTTGGGTTTGAATTTCATACTCTTTGTTGGATAATTGAAGCTTGCTTTGCTGAATTTTCAGTGTTTCCGCTTGTTTCTGAGTTTGCTCCAGTAATTCTTCCAATCTTGAGCGGGCTTGCGCGGAATTGAGCGCGATGGAAACATTTTCGCGCAAACTTTCCAGGAAACTCATTTGAGTCTCTGTAAATGAATAGGACGAGGCCATTTCTAGCACGGCTATGGTTTGGCCCGCATACAGCAAGGGAATGATCAAAATATTTTTGGGACTTGTTTGCCCTATTCCTGAACGAATTTGAACGTAATCATGGGGGATATTGTCATAGAACAGCGTTTTCTTTTCAAAGGCGGCCTGTCCTACCAAGCCCTGACCCGGTTTAAATGTTTGTTCAAATTGTTGTGGAGACGCATAAGCATAACTCCCCATTAAGTGAAAGGAACCCTGATCTTTGATATATAAGGCCCCAAATTGGGCGTCAACATAAGGAACTAAACAACTGATGATACTTTGAGCCAGATTATTGATGGATTGCTCTCCGCGCATGGCGTCATAAAGATTTGAGCGTCCTTGATCACGCCAACGCTGAAGACTGTTTTCAGTACTCAACACCAATAAGTTAGTCAACATGGTGTTGAGCGACTGACCTAACAGATCCTCTTCGCCATTGACTGAGACTTTCAGGTCGTAGTTTCTGTCAGTCACCGCAATCGCGATTTCTGTCATTTCTTTTAACCGATCAATCATTTTCTGCAGGGTATTGAGGAGTTCTCCCGTCTCGTCTTTGCTGGCCGTCAATAACTGCGCGCTTAAATCTCCTTTTGAAACCCGTTTCGCGATTTGAACCGCAATGCTTAAATTGTGAAGCACATTTTTCGAGATCAAGGTGGAAATGAAGATGCCAAAAAGCCCACTTAAAAGGGTTCCTCCCAAAAAAGCATAGAGTAACAGATTTTTAGCCCAGCGGGAGGCTTCACCCAGGACAAAAGAAAATCGATTTTCAAGTTCCGATAGTTTATCATTAACCTCATTAATCTTTTCAAAAATACGCTTTTGTTCAGGAATTAGATCCCAATCCGAATGAGGCAATTGTTGATGAAGTTGATACAAGTCGGCCCCTAACCGTTGGAGTTCCAGAATATATCCATCGGCTTCAGTCCATGTTTTAATGGTCTGAGCAATGTAATCAAAATGGCGAAATCTTACAAAAAAATGAGCCATGTCTTTCGCTTCTTCCGGAACGTTCATCCCTTCCATAAATCCCTGTATCGCAAGCTCCATGTTGGGATTGACCTGATTCAACTCAAGACGCGCTTTACTGTTGCCCAAGGGGATTTTTAATAACGTTTGGAATTTCAGATAATGATTGATGTTATGCGAAAATGAATAACTTTGTAAATAATAGATGGCCTCTTTTTGTGCTTTTGCCCATAAGCCTTCTCCTCCCACATAAGCCCGGATTGTCGACAAAGTATTCATTCCAAACCAGCCTACTGAGGCGAGTCCCACTAAATTAGTGGCAAAAATGATATAAATGAGGAGCAGCTTTTGCCGAATTTTTAAATTGGAGAAGCGTGGCAGGAGTTTTTTGTTCAAAGGATCGTTATCAATTTTTTCCATAGCATGGTCCTTGAAATAAATTACAGATTCAGAGCGACCTCTATACATGCTGACAAGGAATATTACCATTGTCAACCGTAACTTATCTCCGGTTCTCTGTTTTTTTTCTTCTGGTTTGTGAAAATTAATATGCTATGTTCAGACCAAAACTCGTTTGCCTGTTTGAATATTGCGTTTTGTAACTACTGGACTTTGAACATTTGATTCATGGTTTTAGTTTTAATTATTCAATAATATCAGTGGTTTTATCTTATGAATGAATTAATGCAAGGTTATTATTTCCCGTTTTTCAGGCCAAACCTATCATTAATTCTAATACGACTTTATAAGTCTCTGATTTTATTCAGGAGTAATATTGAGCAAATTGTTCAAAGTCG
>JBBCAX010000398.1:0-2651 GCA_051382335.1 Deltaproteobacteria bacterium TL4 | reverse complement strand
GTGCCCTTGTGGAAGTGGGAAAAAATATAAGAAATGCTGTGGAAAAAAAGGAATGGCGGTTCTCTGAACTTCAATCTACCCTTCTTCACCGGAAGGTCACGTACCATGAACTATTAGCGAAAGGCAAGGGCGAAACCGTGAGGGATCGTCTGAAGGAGAGCTTGGAGCAAACTGACGAGCCGACGAACAGAAACCGCATAGAGGGCTGCACTTCCCTGGGATGAGTTATAGATGTTCAGAAAATTAATGACACAGTAGAAGAGGCGTCTCGCCTCATTCAAGGAGCGGGACGCTCCTTCTACTGTGAATTTATTTAAATGAACGTCTATAGCACAACATCATGAAATCCTGTGGCTTGGGGGATAGGGTAAATGCGGCGGCAGTGTCACGAAAGATCATGTTCTTATCTGGGGAGATCTGTCCAGCGTGCGGTCTGGTTCTTCAAAGAAGACTGGAAGACCGGAAACGGAGCACTCCCCTTGTTTTGGAAAATCACGCAGAGTCTCATGAGGCAACTCATGAGGAGACTGGACAGAAGTCAGCAGAAGCCGTAGGTGCCAAACGCCTGCCGTAATGGGCAGGACACGGTGAAGGGCTGAACGTAGAAAGGAATGTTATGACATTGTAGTTCGAGGAACGCCTTGAATCCGACCGGAGGAGCGACTTCCCGACCCGTAATTGAACCGTCTGCATTTCCGATTTGGACCTTAGCGGATGTTCTCTCAACGAGGAACATCCAGTCTCAGGGACTTGTTTCTATCAGACAACTTTGGCTCAAGTGTCACTATCCCGCGACAGCGCGATGATTTCTATGAACCGCCGTAGGCTTCAGCCGCATGTACGGTGGTGTGGGAGGTGGCGGAGAAAAACCGCTACCTACCCGATTAGGATCTTTCGTTTTCATACCGCTCTTTTGCCATACTCCAGTCCAAGTAAGCCATCCCATTTGGATCAAAGTTGTTATCAACAAGGCTTCTCATTAATCCTGGATATGCGAATACATATTCCAGGTTGTCAAATATTTTTCTCGTACCTTTGGTTCAGGATGAGTATTCATATTTTGATAAACCTCTTTAAAATGCACTAATTCAGGATATATCTCGAATTCCAAGCTAGCACTTGTAAGTAGTTCTGGATGTATCGGAAATTCTGAATAATCAGATCTATCATTTTCATCCACATTTCTTTTCAACCAAGAGGTAATCCCGCTACACATGTGGGTAAGAAAAATATAATCAAATTTATCTGAAAACTCTTTAAACCGGAAAACCGAATTTAGATCTCTAAGCTTACGATCTAAAAACAAACCCGTTCCAGAAAGTTTTTTTTCTGCCCGGTATGCTTCTACAAGTGCAGTTCCATAATATGCCGCCAAGTTCTCTAACTGATTGTGGAAAAATTCCCCTTCAGTAATTATTGCTCTAAAAAATATGTTAGTTCCTATTAACTTAGAGAAGAGTTCTTGAGTTAGTTCGATGAGATACATCACTTCTATTGTTTTAGCACTTTTGTTGAGGTTGCTATGCCTGTTATAAGCAACAATTGTATCAGAAAAGACAATCGTTACAAAATTTGAGTCGCGGTGAATTTGCGCATTATTAATGATCTGAAATAACGGAGCTACATCTTTCTTGTTTATGATGAGATCAGAAAAGCCAAGAATATCAATATATAAAAAAAGTCTTTCTTCCATTTTTAATTTTACCCAACGGTGAGATCACCCATGAGTGGGGACACTGAATGTTGAAAAATTGTGAAACGCTCAAACCTTAGCAAATGCTGGCAACCGCCGCGCCCCATCCATCAGGTAGATTAACCTGTTGGGCATCTACCGCTTGCATGGAAGGGGTTCACATAGAAAAGCGGTGGAAGAATCTTCTGAATGCCTGGATGGAGTCATTCCGTGGGTTTCCATCGTGTTTGGATCGTATCCGCCGATAAGTCGGCTCCACAGTCCCACTCGATAAAATATTTACCATTGTGAATCCGTGTGAACTCCCTCCTGTCTTTGAGCGGCGCAAAAGCCTCCGAATCCAGATAAGGACTCACGTCAAACAAACCGGTCCTTCCATCTTCGGTTTTGATGAAGAGGAGGTAATCATTTTTCGGAATAATTTCTATGATCTTCATTGGTCCAGCCCTCGAATGGAAAAAGGTTTCTTGCCATGAACGGCCAACTGCCAGTCCGCCATTAAATCTTCTTGGTGGATTTCAATCCATGCGACCACCAGCTTATGTTTTTTGGGCGGAAGCTCACCCGCCAGGACGGTTCCATCATGGATTGAATAGACTGCTACTTGTCCCTGATATTCCGCATGGATATGGGGCATGTGGTGCTTATCCGTATCATAAAAAAACATTCTAATCAGAATACCATAAAACATGGAAATGGTGGGCATGACTATTTTCCTTTTCAAATTCATTTGGTGGATAGGTGCGGCATTTCTCATTGTCGCGTCACACATTTTTACTGAAAAGGTACAATCAAAGAGACTGCACCCATTCCAGAGCCGCAGTAGCCTCTCTAGTACCCTGTCCCATAAGTTTCGCTAGTAAAAACGGCAATTCATGATTTTTTGATTGGCTGTGGGAGTTTATCAACCAGAGCCTTTTTTAATTCATCTAATGCTGACTGCGCGTTCTCTTTACGT
>JBBCAX010000397.1:0-14363 GCA_051382335.1 Deltaproteobacteria bacterium TL4 | reverse complement strand
TAATTTTAATGCCTTTTCTGGAGATTGAGATTCTTCTGTCATAAGACTCCTTTAGGGTTGGGGTTGAAGTCCTATGATAACTTTCTATCCTTCTGAAACACAATCTTTTTTTTATGAGAAAGCCGTGGCCTCTACCTCCTGGTAGGTTTATAGCTTTTGCCGTTAATTGACAAGTGAATATCACAGGTTTGGGATCTTTAAGGGACCACAGTCACTGGCCCCAAGATCTTTTTTAAGGAACCACGGTCACTGGCCCCAAGATCTTTTTTAGTTTGTAACTCGTAGGACGAAGCGTTACCTATCAAGAATTCAATCCATTTTCGGTGCGCCCTGTGATTTTGGAGGCTACGCACTTAAGGCGGGACAACATTTCATGTAGTGTGTGTTAGCCGCAAGGCGTAACGCACCAATAAACATAGCATTGTTCTGGTGCGTTACGTTCGCAAGCTCACTAACACACCCTACATTTGTCCCAGCTTAAGCAGGTAGCCATTTTGGACAGGGCGCTTTAATAGTTGCCTTAATCCATAACACAAAAAGAGGGTTGCCATGAAAAACTATCCTTTACTCATTCCCGGAGTATCCACCTCCGATGGTAGAACTGAAATTTTTGCACCTTATGATCGGTCAGTCATTGCGACAGCCGATACGGCGGATAAGGAAGCCGTTGAAAAAGCGTTAGTCAACGCTTATCGCCTGTTTCGGAATCGTGATTCCTGGCTCAAACCGGCAAGACGTATCGAAATCCTGGATAAAGCCGCTCAAATCATGGCTTCCCGTGCTGAGTCGTTAGCGCTTGAAGCCGCGAGAGAGGGCGGAAAACCTTTGATCGATTCCCGGGTTGAAGTCATCAGAGCCATTGATGGAGTCAAATGTTGTATTGAAACACTGAGAACTGAGGGCGGAAAAGAAATTCCCATGAACTTGAATGCGTCTTCCAGTGGAAAAATCGCGGTAACCCGGAAAGAACCCCTCGGTGTGGTGGTTGCGGTCAGCGCATTCAATCATCCTTTGAATTTGATTGTGCATCAAGTCGGTCCCGCGATTGCGACAGGGTGTCCTGTGATTGTAAAGCCTGCGGGAGATACCCCTATTTCCTGTTTTAACTTTGTCAATATCCTTTACGAAGCGGGCTTACCTCAGGAATGGTGTCAAGCCTTGGTCATTAAGGACCATCGTTTAGCGACAGCCTTGATCACGGATTCACGCGTAGGCTTTTTCTCCTTCATTGGCAGCGCCAGTGTGGGATGGACGTTGCGCTCCAAATTAGCGCCAGGAACCCGCTGTGCCCTGGAACATGGCGGAGTGGCCCCTGTGATTGTCGCGGAAGACGTTGATTTAAATCAGGTGGTTCCGCCTTTAACCAAAGGCGGGCTTTACCATGCCGGACAGGTTTGTGTCTCCGTTCAACGTGTATTCGTTCATGAATCCATTGCCCGAGAGTTAGCCAACCGCCTGGCGGAAGCAGCCAAACCCTTAAAAGTTGGAGATCCGACTCTTGCTGAAACGGACATTGGTCCTTTGATCCGTCCCGCGGAAGTAGATCGTATTGAACAATGGGTCGATGAAGCGATCAAAGAGGGAGCTGAGTTACTGACAGGAGGCAAACGGATTTCAAATACTTGCTATGAATCTACGATTCTCTATAATCCTCACCAGGATTCAAAAGTCAGTAAACTGGAAGTCTTCGGTCCTGTAATTTGTGTCTACCCTTACCAGAAGATGGATGACGCGATTGCGCAAGCCAACTCCCTGCCTGATGCCTTTCAAGCCTCAGTCTTTACAAAAAACATTGATACCGCGATGCGCGCCTATTATCGCCTGGACGCCTCCGCGGTGATGATCAATGAACATACGGCGTTTCGAGTGGATTGGATGCCCTTTGCTGGCTTAAAACATTCGGGATTGGCCGTGGGAGGAATTCCTTACACGATGCATGACATGCAAATTGAAAAAATGCTGGTGCTGAAATCGAGCGAATTACCTTAAGCGCAAGGACTCCGCCACGAAGAATCGGTCCGGGAACGGTAATCCTGGCTGTAGAATTCGGCTAGCTTAGGTAGATCCTGATTCCTAGTACACTGTCAGCCTTTAAATTTGTGGTAGATCGGGACTACGTGCCCGATAAAAACAACGTTCGCAAAAGCTGGGCATGTAATCCCAGCCTACCAAACCCGAAAAATAAAAGCTGACTATGTACCAGGTAGCCGTCCGAAAATAGGCGTTGAGCATAGTAGGGTGCGCTTAAGCGAAGCGAGCGCACCACAAAGAGAACTAACGATGTTAAACACCTTGCGGTAGCGTCAACACAATAAGGAGTCGACTATGAGTATCAAAATAATTGGTATTTCCGCTTTCTATCATGACAGTGCGGCTGCTTTGGTTATTGATGGGAAGACTGTCGCGGCCGCCCAGGAGGAACGTTTCACCCGGAAAAAACAGGATCCTGGTTTTCCGGCAAACGCGATCCGTTTTGTTTTGGAAGAGGCCTCGTTACATTTAGAGGACATAGACTATTTCGTCTTTTATGATAAACCTTTTGTGAAATTTGAAAGGTTATTAGAAACCTACCTGGCTTATGCGCCTCGTGGATTACGTTCCTTTTTGATGGCGATGCCCCTCTGGTTAAAAGAAAAACTATTTTTGAAAGAAACCCTCAAACGTGAATTATCAACCTTATCAGGCCTGACTAAAAAAGAGTTACCCAGGCTCCTGTTTACAGAACATCATCAGGCTCATGCCGCCTCTGCCTTTTTTCCATCGCCTTTTAAAAAAGCGGCCGTATTGTGCCTTGATGGTGTAGGGGAGTGGGCGACGACCTCTGTCTGGTTAGGTGAGGACCATCAATTAGACCCGCTTTGGCAAATTGATTTTCCGCATTCGCTAGGCTTGCTTTATTCGGCTTTCACTTATTACACGGGATTCCGAGTGAATTCAGGTGAATATAAACTCATGGGTTTGGCTCCTTATGGAGAGCCCAAATATGTCGACCTCATTTATGAACATTTAATAGAGACGAAACCAAACGGCAGCTTTCATTTGAATATGAAATATTTTGATTATGCCACAGGCTTAACCATGACCAATAATCAGTTTGCTGCTTTGTTTGGGGGCCCCCCCCGGGTAAGTGAAGCGAATATTACACAAAAAGAAATGGACCTTGCACGTTCCATTCAAGTTGTTACCGAACAGGTGATTTTAAATATTGCTAAAGCGATCAAAGAGGAATTGAAAGTCGATAATCTTTGTTTAGCCGGTGGGGTTGCGCTGAATTGTGTCGCTAATGGAAAATTACATCGGGCAAAAATATTTGACAATATTTGGATTCAACCCGCAGCCGGTGACGCTGGAGGCGCCCTGGGCGCCGCATTATCTGTTTGGCATGAGTACCTTGAACAGGAACGAAACCCTGAGGTAAATATGGATTCAACGAGTGGTTCCTATCTCGGCCCTTCATTTTCAGAGCTTCAAATTACAGAATATTTAGACGCTGTTCAGGCCAGGTATCAAGTAATGGATGAGGATGAACTGTTCCCAACGGTGGCTCATTATCTTGCCACTGAAAATGTGATTGGCTGGTTTCAAGGCCGGATGGAGTTTGGCCCGCGGGCCTTGGGAGGACGTTCCATTTTAGGGGATCCCCGGAGTCAAAAGATGCAGTCTACCCTGAATCTCAAAATCAAATATCGGGAATCCTTCAGACCCTTTGCTCCCGCGGTGAAAGCCGAAAAGGTTTCTGACTGGTTTGACTTTGAAGGAGTAAGTCCTTACATGTTGATGGTCGCCAATGTGAGAGAAGACAAACAGGTTCCAATGTCTTCCGAGCAAAAACAACGATGGGGTCTTGAGAGACTCAAGATTCCCCGATCACAAATTCCTGCCGTTACCCACGTGGATTACTCTGCGAGATTACAAACGGTACATCAGGAAACTAACCCGAGATTCTGGGCATTGCTGACTCAGTTTGAGAAAATCACGGGTTGCCCTGTTTTGATCAATACCTCCTTTAATGTGCGGGGTGAACCGATGGTCTGTACGCCAGAGGATGCCTATCGTTGTTTTATGCGTACCGAGATGGACTATCTGGTTCTTGAAAATGTAATCCTGTCTAAAAAGGAGCAGCCAAGTCGAGAAAACGATGCTTCATGGAAAAAGGAATTTGCTTTAGATTAACCGAGGAGAAGTCAATGAAAGTAGAATCTTTAGATAAGGCGGGCTATCGTAAATTTGGTTTCACCATGGCCCTGGTGATCGCGGTACTCTTTGGGCTCTTTTTACCTCTGGCTTTTAATCTGAAAATGGTTCGTTGGCCTTGGATCCTATCCAGTCTCTTACTGGGTTGGGCAGTGGTGCTACCGAATACCATGGCCCTTATTTATAAGCCCTGGATGAGACTCAGCCATTATCTCGGGATTCTGAATACCAGGCTTCTTCTTGTTTTTGTGTTTTTTGCTGTTTTTTTTCCAGTCGCGCTACTATTAAAACTATCGAGAAAAGACGCGATGAACAGGCAATTCAAGGACGGCTCCATTGATTCCTATTGGAAGAAGAGTCAAAAACAATTTAAAAATCATATGGAAAAGGTTTACTGATGTTGGATTTATTGAAAGATTTATGGGGTTTCATGCAAACTCGCAAGAAGTTCTGGCTGGCCCCCATTTTCATGGTTTTATTATTGATGGGAGCGTTGATTGTGTTAACGCAAGGATCCGCGGTTGCACCTTTTATTTACACCCTGTTTTAACAATCCCCCTGTGGCTGTCCCATAAATTACTTTGCCCTCAAATAGGGTTGATCCATTGGTGCCATTATTTTAGCTTGTTGCTTTGAATATGTGAAGTGCGACCAGTTCAATTTCTTTGGCGTTAGGGTGATGATTGTAACTGATACGAAAACGAGATTCTGGATCCGTGTAAATATATCTTGTATCTTGAACCAATCTGCCAATTCGTGGATTTTTCTCAATGCGTTTGACCGCCAATCTAATGGTTTTAGCGCATTCTGGATCTTCCACAGTAATTTTCCACAATAGTTTTGCAACTTCTTCTAGCCAATCTGCCACTTATCATTTCTCCTGTGTGCGATTTAAAATTTCCGCCATGATGGCATCAACTTCATCAGAAGTATATCGCTTTTGCCCCTTTGCTCTTTCCAAGGCTTCATCCATTTCTCGCATTAACAACTCATCCTCTAAGGCTTGAAACTTTTCTTTTGGAATAATGATTATCGGATGCTTGGGATGTGTGACTTCTATTGTTTCACCTGAGTTGATAATCTGTGAAAATTGACGCCTGGCTTCTGTTACGCTGTAAGTTTCCATAGAGACCTCTGTTACAATGATTATAGCCTTAAACTGTGTCTATAATTTAGCACTTTAATGTACAGATAACAAGAAGGAAAGACTGGCAAAGACTGGCAAAGACAGATGTTCCGAGGATACAAAGAAAACCCACAACCCACTTTCTGTTTGTGGTAGGCGGGGATTACATGCCCCGCCCTATTTCAGCATTCTCAGGGGTCGGGCATGTAATCCCGACCTACCACAAAATTAAAGATTTAATCCAACGCAAGTATACTTCCATGAATGTGAAAGATTTTAAGGCAGGAACTTTGCGAAAAGGGAATCAATACCAGTATTTTTTGCCTGAGAAAAAATTGTGTTTGACATTTGTCAAAATTAAATGACAATCGGCTTATCCTTATTTGAGTTTTATTCCTTTTTCAAGGAGGTCGCATGAATTATCAATCAATTGGAGAAATGTTGGGTTTAACACAAGCGACACCAACCCCCCTTGATTTGGTAGAGATCACTCGCACCGGTATTCCCAAAAGAGCGATTTCAACCTTAGCAGAATGTTTTGATCTGACGATACCAGAGTTAACAAAATATTTACATGTTTCAGAAAGGACCTTACAACGTTATACACCAGAAAAACTTCTTTCCTCCCCCCTCTCGGACCATCTCCTTCAAATGGCTAAAGTTTATGCCAAAAGTTTAGACGTATTTGAGGATGCGGAAGATACGACATGCTGGCTGAAGCAGCCTAGTCTTGCCTTAGGAAATATAGCTCCTATTGAACTATTAGATACCTCTTCTGGAATTGAGATGGTTCTTGACGAATTGATTCGCATAGAATACGGAGTTGTTGCTTGATACGCCTCTATCGAATATCAAAATCAAAATACGCAGATGATATTTCAGGGGAAGGTGCCAGAAAAGCGGGAGGACGATGGAATTTAAAAGGAACACCCGTTATATATACGGCCGATTCAACAGCTCTTGCCACATTAGAGACCTTAGTTCACTCACCTCTTAATCTCATACCGAAAAATAGAAGCATGACTATTTTCGAGTTACCTGATAATGTAGCCATTGAAACTATTGACTTAACTAAAATTTTAGAAGACTGGAGGTCATACCCTCCTCCTGTTGACTTAGGACAATTGGGAACAGCTTGGGCCTCTCAGCAAAGAACCGTCGCATTTAAAGTACCCTCTGCTATTATCCCGGAAGGAGAAGATTGGAACTATCTTCTCAATCCTTATCATCCTGATTTTAGAAAGATTCAAATTATTAAAACCTTTCCTTATGAGTTTGATCCAAGACTCTATCTCAGAAAATAATAACTCTCAGTCCACAAAACGTGGCATGATCCTTATTTCGGCCTGCAAAACAAAATTAAAGATATCCGAGGAATTCTCATTCCTTGCCGCTAACCCACCCTACACATTCTCGGACAGCCTCCCAGGAATGGGGATCAACAAGCGTGCCTAAGGATAAACCTTCCGCGAAAGCAGCTTAGGAATGGCTCATAAATAACATTCCCAATTCCCCATCTAATGAAGTTGCCATTCCAAGGGATTAGGGAATAGGGATTGGGGATTAGTCTCTTGCCCACCCTATGCCCCATGCCCTTTTCAGTAGCTGGCTAGAGGCAAATGGGTAAGTTGTTTCTGTGCGATTCCTTACCGTCCTGATCCCAAGTCATTTCAAGGCCTTTCGGTTTCCCTTGGTCGATATCGAGGAATCGCTGGAGTCGACCATTCTCGTGGAACTCGGCTTCAATACCGTCGGGAACGAAGAGGCCACGGGAATTGAGTCGCCCTTGGACCAGCTTTCTTAGAGTCATGGAAGGATAACGGTCCAGTTGGATCTGGGGAGGCAACGGATTGAGTTCATGGCCCACCAGTAAAGGACGAATCTGTTCCAATTTTCTGAGAGCTTGAACATTGTTCGGGTTAAGCCGTATGGCCTCCATTAAACTGGAGTAGGCAATCCTTGGGCGACCTCGTTCTGCCATGTCAATGC
This sequence comes from Deltaproteobacteria bacterium TL4, assembly GCA_051382335.1. Lineage (GTDB taxonomy): Bacteria > SAR324 > SAR324 > SAR324 > NAC60-12 > JBBCAX01. Next base: position 7,054 of record JBBCAX010000397.1, on the reverse strand, counting down.
CGAAAAGCATGTGTGCCCGATCGTAATAAGGCATCTCATAGTCACCACCGATATCCAATGCCAGTCGGGCCAGTCGGGCCGCATCCTCGTCTTTTCCCGCCCACAAAAGTACGCGAGCGAGATTAGCCAAGGCCTGCCCCTGTTTCTCAGGATTGACCCCGCCTTCTATCTTTGCGGAGACAGCGGCCAGCCCTTCTTTGTCCCAATGGGGGTCAGGATGAACCAGTCCCTGTTTGGACATAGCCTCCAGCAGCGCGACCGCCAGCAGTTTATGTCCTTCAATGGTCAGATGGACATGGTCCAGAAAATATTCCTCACCGGGAATTGTATGCCTTTTCAGACTCAACATGCGTTGTTCCATGAGACCCTCAAAATCGACCAGCAGCACCTGCTGCGCCTTGGTGACCTCACCAACCATCTGGACGATTGGTGTTAAAGCTCGCAATGGGCAGACATCCTCGTCCCGAGCACTGATCAACTCTATTTTTGCCTTCTCAAAGCGTCCCAGAGCCAATAAGGCCTGGCCACGTCGATAGCGCAATTCAGCAAGTCGGGGATTGAGCTTGACCGCTTGATCCAGAAAATGCAGGACCATCTCCCATTCTTTATCCCAGACAAGCGGCGTGCTCATCATCATCAACTCTCCAGAGCGTTCAAGATCAGCCTTTTTAATACCGGTAGTGTCCTGACTTTTAAACGGTGAGCAATCTTTCAGATTGGAGGCAGGAGTCACCAAAATAACCTGGGCACCCACCGAACGGGCCAGCACCACCATATGCTCCAGGCTGAGCTTGAAATGTTTGAACACGTTTTCCCGCAGCGTATCATTGCGGGTGTAAGCCTCCAGTCCCACAGACCGATCCAGAATGGCATCAACCTCTGAACTCAACTTGAAACGATCTTCTTTTACCGCAGAGGGGGAGATTCCCAGGCTTTTGAGCGCGGTAGTCATCGCTGACCAGGTGCGGGTCTGAGACAGTGTGAAGCGGTTGAACCAAGCGTAAAAATACGGAAGGAATTCGGCTTTTTTTGCTGGGGAAAACTCTGCCGGTTGAAGTAATCCTTTTTGTTGGGCGCGGTCATCAGTTGTTGTTCATTGGCACCACTCGCAGGGACGAATAAAGGCGCATTAGAGGCAAACCCGACAAAGGGATCTTCAACCTATAAGACAGGTTTAATCCCGAAAAGAGCCAACCCGCCTTCAAGCAGAGGGGAAAAAATCAAGAGCGCCAGCACCGGAAGAACCATCTTCTGCCAGAGGGGAACGCGTCTTGTGGTGGCCTCCTTGGAGTTTGAATCAGGACGTGAACCGGAATGAAATTGTTTTTTGGACATAGCGGTGGACCTCTGGTTTGGATGATTTGCAGAGTCAGGGTTTTAATCTTAAAAGTTTTTACCGCTGCCTATATACTCACCGTTTGGTCAATAAAAAGAGAAATAATTTAATTTTGTCCTGAACATTGTGAATGATTTACTATCCTGTCAAAGAAACGCAACCTTTGTCAGGAGAGTGAGATGGAAGAATTAGAGATCATAACAGAACGTGTGGACGATGTTCCCCTGTTATTAGGAGTGATGAAACGGATTGGGTTAGTAGAAATTTTGGATCATCATATTCCCCCGCACTGGAAACAAAGAGAGTTAAGCTGGGGTTGGACGGCAGTGATTTGGTTGGCCTATATTTTGACGGAAGGGGATCATCGCAAATCATCAGTAGAGGAATACATCCGTGGAATGCAAAACACATTCAATGAATTGACAGGACAGGAGGTCAGTGAGGCAGATTTCACAACGGATCGGTTGGGAAACCTGCTGAAGTACTTGAGTCAAACCTCCTATTGGAAGGCCCTTGAGCAAGAACTCAATGAAAGAAGTATCGAGGTCTATGAATTACCAACAGAGGTGGTTCGGTGTGATGCCACCACGGTTTCACGGTATCACGAAGGAGGAGAGGGAAGTTTGTTTCAATTTGGACACAGCAAAGATGATCCGAGTTTACGACAGATTAAGTTGATGACCGGAGCCCTTGATCCATTGGGGATGCCGTTGGTCACCGATGTCGTTTCTGGAGAGCGAGCCGATGAGGGGTTATACATTCCTGTGATTGATCGGGTTCATGAAGCTTTGCAAAAAACAGGGGTTCTCTATTGTGGGGATTGTAAAATCAGTGCGTTGGAGACCCGAACCCATATCATAGGATTAGGCCATCATTACTTGTCTCCTCTACCTCTAACAGGCAAGACCGCTGAGAAAATGGGAGTATGGACTCAAGAGGGGATTGTCCAAAAAAACAACGGAGACCTTCAAGAAGTTTTTCGAATGAATGATCAAGGACAAGAGGTGTTGATCGCTCAGGGATATGAATTTCAGCGCCCACAACAAGGAATGGATGGAGACAAAAAACTCCAGTGGAGCGAAAGGGTGTTCATTCTCCAATCTCCGACCCATGCTTCCCAACAGAAAAAAGGACTGGAACAACGTATTGAAAAAGCCCAGAAGAAGCTCCTGGCGTTGACTCCGCCTATAGGTCAGAGCAAGCGACAGATCACTGAAGAGACCGTCTTGAAAACTCAAATCGAGAAGATTCTAAAAACTCACAAAGTCGAAGGCTTGCTGGAGATCAACTATGAAAAGCAAATGGAACAACAAACCAAATACATTGGGAAAGGGCGAGGTTCAATGAATCGTCCCACACAGGTAATCGAAACCATTCGCTACCAAATCACAGCGGTTAAACGCTTGGAAGAACAGATTGAGCAGACCAAAGAAACCTTTGGTTGGAAAGCCTTTGTGATCGATGTGACACAAGAGCATCTCAGCTTAGAGCAAGCGGTGCTGTGTTACCGTAAGGAATACCGCGTGGAACGGATTTTTGAACGATTAAAAAGTCGTTTGAACATCGCTCCATTGTTTGTCCAACGGGATGATCAGGTGGAGGGATTAACTCACTTGTTGATTTTGGGCATTCGTGTGCTGACCTTGATCGAGTTTGTGATACGACGTTCATTACAGCAAGACAAAGCCGCCTTAACGGGATGGCAACCAGGAAAGCCAAAACAAACCACGGAGGCTCCAACGGTTGAACGGATTTTGAAGGCTTTCTCCAACGTGAGCTTGACCATCATCCATTCCGGAAACCAACTCGTCCGCCATCTGACTCCATTGTCGGAATTGCAAAAGGAAATTTTGGAAAGATTGGGATTCGAGCGGGGATTGTACCAAAATCTTGAAATTAAAAATAGTGCGATTTTATTGACCAAATGGTGAGTATATACCTTAGGTTTGCTTATTTTTAAAGCAGAAAACAGTGAGACATGTAACGGATTAAGATTTCACTTTTACAATCCCATTTTGAGTGGTGGTCTAAAAATCATCATACATCATCATGCCATCTGGGGCACTTGGATTTGGTATTAAACGATGATTAGGACAGTCAACCACAAAATCCAATGTTTCAAGGACTAACTGTCCGAGTAAACAAGGAGCTTCTTCTGGTTTTGCAATACATTCGAATACACTATCCCGATCACCAATCCTTAAATGTAAACCATTATAAAGCATTCGTTTTTCTTTAAGCCCATTTGACAAGGTAACGGTAACCTCTCTATGTGGTTGTAAACCTAATTTTTCAATGATTGACCTCGGTAAACCAATCGCTTTTGCCCCAGTATCCGCAATCATATCTAATGTTATTGTGCGAATTGAAGACTCATCTTTATAGCCATTTCTGACCAAAGAAATATCATCTTGGTTTCTCAGCACCACATCTTTTACAACGACTTTTCCCATAAATCCCTCATGGTTGATTAGGAATATGAAAAGAATAAGTATGAAAACTTTTGGAACTGGTTACCATACTTCCGCGTGCTATAGACGTTCATAAAATTAGTGACACAGTAGAAGAGGCGTCTCGCCTCTTTCAAGGAGCGGGACGCTCCTTCTACTGTGAATTTATTAAAATAAACGTCTATAACCCATAATCGCGCCGCTCCCGCTGTACTGGGTGCGGGAACGCCAATTTAGGCATTCCCTCGCGGGAGCGTGAGAATGAGAAGTTTTCATAGTTATTCTTTTGCCGTTCCTTAGTGATATAGGTTTCCTCTATTACAGTTAAAAATACACTACTCCCCGTGCACTCAAACATGCATCAGAAGGAGTAAGAATGAACATGATTTTCGAAGGAAAATCAAGAATCGATGGATAAAGGCCATTCCATAGGTAACGGGACAGGGAATGCCTGATGAACAGCCACTCACACGGTACGAACACCAACATACCCCCCACAAGAAGGCACAAACAGAGAATCCATCGAAACAGTTTTTGTGAGCATTCAGCAAACAACGTACTTTACTGAATACCCACGCTGCGTTCTACCTTATTTGGAAATCATTACAAGACGAATATTCATAAAATTTGTTGTTGCAAAGTCCTCAACCCTTTGCCCTCCGTAGTCAGGTATTTGTTTTATATTTAATTGATATCACTATATTTTTAATTTTTATTACCTTACAGCTAACGCTTATGGCAAGCCTTGTGAGTGAGACAAAAATCAAAATACGCGGATGATATTTCAGGGGAAGGCGCAAGAAAAGCAGGAGGACAACCCCGCTCCTGGCGAAGCGGGGTGAAGGTCAGGCGAACAGACCTGGCGGCCTGTTCGTTAACTTAAAGACTCATTCTTATTGTCCAAGAATAGTCATGATTGTCTCAACGATGGAGTCAAAGACACCCGTCGCATTTGGAACCAGGTAACCGTTCCTTTTCATTTTCTCGTTAAAAGCAGAAAGTCCAGCAGCGTCATCTTCATTGATCATCATGGCTCTGTGACATGAACCACAGGCTCTGGAACCAGGACCAGAAACATAGCTAGGCACATTTTTGATATCTCTGCCCACAACGGTATCGGACCCTGAAAATACGCTAGGTAAGGACTTGGTTTGATCCGGTACTTCAAAAGTACCTGCCTTGTGGCAAGACTTACAATCTGTACCAAATTTAGGATATAGGGACTCCTCATGATGCTCAAGAAGAAGTTTTTCTACTGGATCACTCAAATCAACATCACCGATATCAAAAGGCTGGAAGGAGTGGATCGCATGAACATACGAATCAATGGATCTTGACTGCATTTCCAAATGAGAACCGCCACTTGCTACAGTGTGACACAATCTGCAGATTTTGATGTTACCACCGCGATCGCCGGAGTGGAAGGTTGTTGCCAGTGCGTCATGGCATTGGTTACATCCGCCCGTAACATCCACAATATCACTGTAGAAGGTATCGTCAAACGTATTCGCTGCCAGATCAAAAGTTTTGGAAGGAGCGTTGAGTGCAACAGTAAGAAGAACGTCGGTTGTGACACCATTAACTGTCGTTGTGCCAGTTTTTATCTTCAGTGTAGGCATAATACCGATTTCAACTCTTTTAACGGTTCCGGCAGCAATCTTGTCGGCCCACTGTGATAAGTTTGCCGTAAATGTCCAGCTACCGTTTGCCGCGGCAGTAGTCGTTATCCGTGGATGACCCGCATCAGGAAGACCTAGCGCCTGTTCCAGGTATCTTTTCTTGTCTACAGCATCACTACTATGTGGACTAACCAGAAAATCCTTCGTGTCATAACCGTATAATCCAACCAGTGCGGTAGGTACAATATCTGCGGCAGTCTTTGTCAATGAAGCTGGTGCCTTTGTCGCATCTTTTGTCGCACTTAAGGTAACCGTTAGAACATTGTTACTGACAGTGGCTGTATCAATGGTGAGCTTAAAGATATCCGCATACTTTGTTCCTGTCGCATCAGCATAGATTTTCTTGTCATAACCAGAGTGAATCGTACTGAATACAGGTGCAGCACTTCCATCATGGCAAGCAGTACAATTTTTAGTGCTCAAATCACCGGTATGTCCACTAGATGCTGCGACATTCTTAGCTGCCCACAGGTCTGCAAAAGCAGGCGCTCTTTTAGATGATGTACCGCCGGTTCCAGTCATGGGGTGACAACTCTTACAGGTTTCAATCTTGAAATTGGCATTATCCAGGGTTTCTGTAAGTTTGCCAGCATGGCATGTTGTACAGTTTGCCATAGATTGAGGATAAGCAAATTCCATAGCATGGGACATGTGTACGTCATTCATGAGTTTAGTTTTATAGGCGTACTGAGTTTTCTCAGCGGCTGTCAAAGGAGTGGTTGCTATCGTCGCATACCGTGCGGGATTATCCACTAAAACCTGCCAGTCTTGATGTCCTCCGGCACCATTGTCATTGTGGCATCCTTTACAAGCATAAAAATCATTTGCATCGTCAATCTGGCCATAGATGTAAGCATGTTTCAAGAAGGGCACAGTGTGGCATTTTTCGCAGCCTGAGACATTTGCCCTGGACACGTAATCCACCGTACCAAATTTTTTGAGTGCGGCAAACGGGTATCTTGGCTCATCCAAACGCTTACCATCCCTGATTGAATAGAGGGTTTCATCTCTACCGTACACTATGAGGAGGCCAGTCTTCGCTGAAAGATCACCGCTAGCACTTTGGGCCTTGACGCTAGTACATACGTTTGTGCTATAGCCGTAAGTTAAAGTTCCGTTTATGGTAAGACCACCATCGAAACCTCTTGTCCCTGTGGTATACTCTGTAAATTTAATACCGAGTGCATCAGCTTGAGTACAATCAAAGGCTGAGCCGCTTTTGGTCATCTTAAAAGTCACTGTATCATTGCTACCATCATTCGCGTAAGTCAGATCTGTAACCTTGATAACCTTGTGTTGGAACAACTCATCATATCGTGCCTGGTGTTTTGCACCCTGACCTTCATGACAACCGGCACAATCCTCGGGTGCAAGATAGTCGTTTGGATTTCCATCCAGTCCGTCAGCACCAGCAACACCAGCAACACCATCTTTACCAGCCGCACCAGCCGCACCAGCCGCACAATGTCAGTAACTTAAGGATTTGACAAAGACAATGATTTTAAAAGCTACTTTTTTCCTGAAAATTTGATTGGAATAAAGATAACGTTTCGCTAGCAGAGCGTAAATAATACCGAAGACGAGCCCGT
>JBBCAX010000396.1:0-32027 GCA_051382335.1 Deltaproteobacteria bacterium TL4 | reverse complement strand
CTCTCTCATTAAAATTAAAATGCCAACATACCTCATTAGAAAAAAAATGACGAATCTAATTGTTATTATTGTCAAATTCTTAAGTTACTGACATTGCCCGGTTGCCCGTATTGAGTATGAGGTCAGGCAACAAACAGGTATCAAGCGCATCGTGCGTAAATTCGGCAGAAATGACAACCTCTTCGATCTATCAGGGGGATTGGAACAATATAAGGGCTTTGTGATTGCAGATATTGACGCGACAAAAGATACCGTCACGTTCACGAATGGTGTGATTCTGGAGGCCGGAGAAGCAACCGGTGATGTCAATGAATCCACCTTGCGCCGTATTCAGATTCGGGAAGCGATCAGGGCACATTTTGAGAAAGAGCAAGCTCTCTTCCCCTTGGGAATCAAGGTGCTTTCCCTTTTCTTTATTGATGAAGTCGCCAAATACCGCCGCTACGATGGGGGTGTTGAGCAGCCTGGTGAATATGCAAAGATGTTTGAAGAAGAGTACAACGCGGCTCTCAATGAATTAGCGTTGTTACTGGATATTCCGTATCGTACCTACCTTGAAGGCATCAAGGCAGAGAAAACTCACAACGGCTACTTCTCCATTGATAAGAAAAGTAATCGGCTGGTTGACCCTACTGTAGGAGCCAGGAGCACTGAAGCGGATGATGTCGATGCTTACGATCTGATCCTGAAGGATAAAGAATCTTTGTTGTCGTTTCCGACAGCGAAAGATAACGAAGAAACACGACGTAAAAAAGATGTTCGTTTTATATTTTCCCATTCAGCCTTGAGTGAAGGCTGGGACAATCCGAATGTCTTTGTGATCTGTACGCTGAAACACAGCGACAGCAGTATCCGTAAACGCCAGGAAGTGGGGCGTGGCTTACGGCTATGCGTCAACCAGAAAGGGGATCGTATAGACAGTGGCGCCAACATCCACGAAATCAATCTCCTGACGGTCGTTGCCAGTGAAAGTTATAAAGATTTTACAGCCGGATTGCAGAAGGAGCTATCAGAATCTCTATCCGCCAGACCCCGTAAAGCGGATGAAGCCTACTTCACAGGCAAAGTCATCAAAACCCCTGAAGGTGAAGTTCAAATCACGCCGCAGATTGCCAAACAAATTTACCGTTACCTTGTCAAAAATGATTACACTAACGATAACGACGGGATTACGGCCACCTACCATGAAGCACTCAAGAACAATACACTGGCTCCCTTGCCTCCGGAACTGACCCAATATACCCCTCAAATTGTACAGTTGATCGAGAGTGTATTTAGTGACGCTGCCCTACCGGGAATTGAAGATGGCCGCAAAGCCAAGCCCAATCTTCTGAACAAGAACCTTGATAAAGTTGAATTTAAGGCGCTTTGGGAAAAGATCAACCGCAAGGCGGCCTACTCCGTTCATTTTGATACCGCTGAATTGATCAAGAAATGTGTGGCTACTCTGGATGGGGAATTGAATGTAACCAAGCTGCAATACACCATAACGGGTGGAACACAGAGCGATTCCATTTCTTACGATGAGTTGAAAAGTGGACAAGGTTTTTCCGTTACGGAGAATACAACCGAGTATATGACGATCTCGGTTCATTCTGCGGTCAAATATGATTTGATCGGCAAGCTGACGGAAGATACCCAGTTGACCCGCAACACCATAGCGGCAATTCTGAAAAAAATCAGACCGGATAAGTTCGCACAGTATCGACAGAATCCGGAAGACTTCATGCTCAAGTCAGCAAGGCTCATCAACGAGCAGAAGGCAACAATGGTGGTTGAACATCTGACCTACAACCCCGTGGAAGACCGACACGAGCTTCACGAAATCTTTACCGTGGATAAACAGCAGGATTTCAGCCGGGCTGTAAAGACTGAGCGGCATGTTTATGATTATGTTTTTACAGATTCCAGGAACGAAAAGGCCTTTGTCACCGAACTGGACAAGAGCACCGAAGTCGTTGTTTATGCCAAACTCCCCAAAGGTTTCTTCATCCCCACTCCCGTCGGGAACTATAATCCAGACTGGGCGATTGCCTTCAAAGAGGGGGCGGTCAAACACATCTATTTCGTCGCTGAGACCAAAGGCTCTATGTCCTCCATGGAACTGAGGAAGATCGAAGAATGCAAGATCGACTGTGCCCGAAAGTTCTTTACCGGTCTCACCACCGATCACGTTAAATACGAGGTGGTGAGTGATTATGGCCAGTTGATGAATCTTGTGAAGTGAGGATTTTCAATCCTGTGCAGGTGGTTTAAATTTAACCACGAAAAACACGAAAGACACGAAAGACACGAAAGAAATGAGCGAAATATGGGGCTTTCATGATTTTGAGAATATAGAGGAAAATAAGAATATTGATAACCTCTCTGTGCCTCTGTGTCTCTGTGGCTGAACGGTTCTTTGAAAATGCGATCCCGTTCATGCTCGTGAGATCTCGCTGGAATTACAGCCAACTCATTTTTGTTTTGGGTGAAAAACAATTTTTCCCTCGACAGACTCGGCAACTACCTGTTGCCCCTCATGCAGTTCACCTTTCAACAAGGCGCGCCCCAGGGGTGTTTCCAGTTCTTTTTGCAGCGCGCGTTTGAGTGGACGAGCTCCATAGACAGGATCATAACCAGCTTCAACCAACAACTCATAAGCACTGTCCGACAAAGTCAGGGTCAGGCGACGTTCATCCAACCGCTTTTGTAAGCGTTTAAGTTGTATTTTGATGATATTCCGAATGTGCTCTTTTTGGAGCGAATGAAACACAACGGTATCATCCACACGGTTCAAAAACTCCGGGCGGAAATTCCGTTTCAGTTCATTTAAGACCAAAGCACGAATTTGTTCCATATCCGCGTCTTTTAAACTTTGCTCCAAGATTTGAGGACTTCCGACATTGGAGGTCATAATGATGATGGTATTTTTAAAATCCACCCGTTTGCCATGGGAGTCCGTTAATTGGCCATCATCCAAAATTTGTAAAAGGATATTAAATACATCGTAATGAGCTTTTTCAATCTCATCAAAAAGAATCACACTATAAGGCCTGCGACGGACGGCTTCTGTGAGTTGACCGCCTTCGTCATAGCCCACATATCCGGGAGGCGCGCCAATCAATCTGGAGACAGCGTGTTTTTCCATATACTCTGACATATCAATCCGAATCATATTCTGTTCGTCATCAAATAAAAATTCCGCCAAGGCCCGGGCTAACTCCGTCTTTCCAATGCCAGTGGGGCCCAGGAAAATGAAACTTCCCAAAGGTCGATTAGGATCGTTAATTCCAGAACGTGCGCGAATGACCGCGTCAGAAACCAATTCGATGGCTTCATCTTGCCCCACCACACGTTGGTGCAAATGTTCCGGTAAATGTAACAGCTTTTCCGTTTCGCTCTCCAACATTTTAGCCACAGGAATTCCTGTCCAGTGAGCCACAATTTCCGCAATATCTTCCGACTCTACTTCTTCGCGCAATAAGCGTTTCTGGATGCTGCTGCCCCCTTCATTAAAACGTTTCAGTTGGCCTAATTCCTGTTCGAGCGCTGGAAGTGCTCCATATTCAAGACGCGCGGCTTCTTCCAGATTATAGGCACGTTTCGCTTGCTCAATCATGAGACGGGTTTGCTCAATTTGTTTTTTCAACTCACTTAATTTCTGAATAGCGTTTTTTTCCTGCTGCCATTGCAAACGCAGGGTATCCAACTGGTGCTTTTTTTCAGCCAGTTCTTTAGAAATGTTCTCTAACCGTATTTGTGAGCCTAGGTCTTTTTCTTTTTTTAACGCTTCCTGTTCAATTTCCAGTTGCAGAACTCTGCGGGAAATTTCATCCATTTCCAGCGGCATGGAATTGATTTCCACACGCATTTTCGCTGCGGCTTCGTCCATTAAATCAATCGCTTTATCCGGAAGGAAACGGTCTGTGATATAACGATGAGAAAGCGTTGCTGCCGCAATTAACGCACTGTCTTTGATCCGAACTCCATGATGAATTTCATAACGCTCCTTCAGTCCGCGTAAGATAGAAATGGTATCTTCCACATCAGGTTCTCCGACATAGACTTGCTGAAACCGGCGTTCCAGAGCAGGGTCCTTTTCCACATATTTGCGATATTCATCCAAAGTGGTCGCGCCAATACAATGCAACTCCCCTCTCGCCAGCATCGGTTTGAGTAAATTTCCAGCGTCCATGGAGCCTTCGGTTTTTCCTGCGCCTACAACCGTATGTAACTCGTCAATAAACAACACAACCCGGCCTTCGGCATGCAATACCTCTTGTAAGACCGCTTTCAGCCGTTCTTCAAACTCACCCCGATATTTTGCTCCAGCGATTAAAGCCCCCATATCCAAAGCCATAATCCGCTTGTCCTGTAAGCTATTAGGCACATCCCCTCTGGATATTCTTTGGGCCAACCCTTCAACAATTGCCGTCTTTCCGACACCAGGTTCTCCAATCAGGACAGGATTATTTTTTGTTCGACGGGAAAGAACTTGAATGACTCTGCGAATTTCATCATCTCTCCCGATGACGGGGTCTAACTTGCCCTGATACGCCATTTGGGTCAGATCCCGTCCATATTTTTCCAAGGCTTCATAGGTCTCTTCCGGAGCCTGAGAGGTCACACGTTTTCCGCCACGAATTTCCTTGAGGATCGTCAATACTTGTTTGCGGGTGATCCCTTTGGCAGCAAGATACCGAGGACAGTCTCCATTTCGGCTGGACTCCAGCAAGGCCAGAAACAAGTGCTCCACACTGATATACTCATCTTGAAATCCAGCGGCTTCATCTTCCGCTTTCACCAAAACTTGATTCAGTTCGCCACTGGCATATACGTTCGGAACCGAACTGCCACTAAGCGTTGGAATTTCCCCGATCTTCTTATCCAACTCCTGAACCATGGCTTTTGCGCTTAATTCCATTTTTTCAAGTAAACGCGGAATCAAACCGTCTTCTTGCGCAATCAAGGCCTGCAACAAATGAAGCGGACTCATTTCTGCGTTTTTCCTACGAACCGCATTACTGTGAGCTGCTTCAATGGCCGAAACTGACTTTTCTGTAAACTTTTGTAAATTCATGGCATCCTCCTATGCATCCAATCTCACAACCTCTCGTTCAAGACCCCACCTCATCCTCAACGCTTGATTTGGGTAACTTGCTAGCACTCACTATACCAGAGTGCTAATAGTGTGTCAATTAAAAACAAACTTTCGCATTTTTGTGTTTATCTGACGCGCATTTCCTGCTAAAGAACAGATCCGGTTAGAGGAGGTTCTAATGAATAAAATTTACAAAGACTCCGTTTTATCAGAAGCTATTGGTTAAAAGCCTGCATGCGGATAGCGAGCATTAAGCAGGATCCCTCCCTCTTTGAAGGGGGTTGCATTTTTATCAAGGTCACATCCAACAGAGAACAGGTATGGAGTTGGTTCAACTGGTCACCTTTGAAGTAGGTGGTGAGCTTTTTGGTGTTGATGTCTCAAAGATTCATAGTGTCATTAAGTATGACAAAGTAACGCCTACCCCTGAAGCGATGGATCTGATCGAGGGCGTGATTGATTTAAGGGGAGAGATTATCCCGGTTGTGGACTTACACAAACGATTTCGTTTGACGATTCCGGAAGATTACCTGAAGACCAAGATCTTGATTGTGGAGGTCCGGGAGTATATTTTTGGTTTTATTGTAGGAAAGGTCAATGAGGTCTATACCTTTGACTTATCTGAAATTTCAGCGCCGCCTCCCGGAATCAGTCGTTCGGGGAATGAGTTCACGGTAGGTGTTTTGCGTAAAGGCGATCAATTGCTGCTTTATCTGGATGTAGATGAAGTCCTCAATATTGAAGAATTGTTAAAGGGGTATGACTCATGAGTTCCACCGAAACAAACACACAATCGCTGGCACAACAACGCAGAAAGTGGTTGATCCAATCTCATCGCTTCCGCAATCTGGGTCAAAAGTCAGAAAAGCAGTTAGATTATCTGGATTTGATCAGTTTTTCAGTTGAGAATGAGAATTACGGGATTGAACTGGTTTCCTTAAAAGAGATCTTAAAAGCCAAAGGCATTATCCGCATTCCCAAAGGAAATCCTGATTTAAGAGGAATCATCAATTTAAGAGGGATGATTCTGACGGTCATTGATTTAAAAAAGCGACTGGGAATGGGCACCAGTGAGATCACAAGACATTCCCGAATCATGCTGGTTCGAGACGGAGAGCGTTCCATTGGTCTTTTAGTGGATCGTGTCAATGAAATCATACGAATGGAGAAAAAATCACTTTCAGCACCACCGTCAGCGTTAACTGAAGAGCAGCAGCATTTTGTTCAAAATGTGGGGAAAGTCCATGATCAAGTAATCATTCTACCGGATTTGAAACGCATATGCGCGATAGAGTAGCTTAACTCTACAACTAAGCGGAAAAGAGCCACAGTCACCCGTTATCTACAAACCCTACTCCCTTCTTTTCCCTTGAACATGGCACACCCTATCAATCACAAGGAAGATGGGTCAAATTATTCGAGTATCAATAGGTGGAGCGGAAATTGGTCGCAAGGATGACCGACTGTTCACGGTGGTTGGCTCCTGTGTTGCCATCATGTTGTATGATAAAAAGTGTCAAATTGGCGGGATGGTCCATATCATGTTGGGGTATGCCAATGGGCGCACGGACAATCCGGGCAAATATGCCGATACGGGAACTCGCTACCTCATCCAAAAAATGGTTAAAGCAGGAGCCGCCAACCATCGATTAACGGGGGCAAAAATTGCGGGAGGAGGAGAGATGTTTGAAAATTACAGTAAGGATTTAAATGTTTCCGCAAGTAATGTTAAAGCCGTTCATGAAGTTTTGGCCCAGCATAATATTAAGATCATTGCCGCCGATTGTGGGGGAAGTAGTGGCCGCAGAATCACGTTTGATGTCGGTACAGGAAAAGTATTAATTGAAGCAAAAGAACGAGAAACCATAATTCTATAACCCCTTAGCACGAGATAATGCGAGATGACAGTATTCAAATCGATACCTGGAGGTTTTGTCGAAGCAGCTTTAGACCATACCCTTAATGGAATCTGCATTATGAAAGACGCACCTCATTTGGACGACAAAAAAATGATGTATGTCAATGATCCTTTCTGTCAATTATGCGGATATTTCCCTGAAGAACTGATCGGGAACTCTCCCGCGAATATTATTGGAAACGCCCATGAACTCGCCATGGAAGGTGAAAAGGAAACAAAAATGTTTCCAAGTTCCTTGAAATTCAGGGAGGAGAAAGAAGCCGGAACTTCGGTACTCTGCAAGCTTTCCCGTTTTACCTTTCAAGGTCAGCCTTATTTGATCGGCACCTTTCAAGACCTGAGAGAATTGGAAGAAGAGCAGAAATACGGCAAACGGTTACAGCAGGAACGATCCCTACTTTTTGAGCAAATCGGGGATACCACCAGTCGTTTTGCCGCCTTACTTTATAACATTCCCGATCTGGTTATCGAATATGATCAAGAGCTTGTCTGTACTTATATCAGCGAAAACGTGGAGCAACTGTTAGGATACCCTGCCACTGATTTTTTGGGGGAGTCTCTGGATAAGCACATGTCTGAGGAACGACGGGAGAAGTTTTGGTTAACCTTCCAGGATCAAAACCAGTTCAATCACGAGCTGAGAGGTTTGGAGGTTGTCTTCAATAAACCTGATGGCAAGCCTGTCATTTTGGAATTCTCAGCAAATCCTGTGCTGGATTCAGAAGGTCGTCCTTATCGAATGATAGGGACCGGAAGGGATATTACCGCGATTCGGCAATTGGAAAATCAAACCAGGAGTTTGATGGATGAGAATCTCATTCGTGTTAATAAGCAACTCCAGTTGACCTTTGTCTCGCCTGTCATTCATGACTTATTTCCAGAATATCAGGAGGATCAAAATTTCCCGGAAATCACACAGTATTTAGCCGATCCAGGAGTGGAACCCGTATTTACCTTTGCCTTTGATCAAAAAGAAAATGTGCCTTTTCCCATTGAAATTAAACTCAACACACCGGAAGGTAAGCCTAAAATTTTTTCCGTCCAATTCCAATTTAGCAAAAAGACGGAATCCCTGGAAGGCAACCTGATTCCTTCCGATACTCAAGAGCAAGTAGCCCTTGTTTCCGATCGAATCGCGAAGCAAGAAGAAACGCTTAAAGCCTCAGTCATGGTGGATGATGAAACACGGGAAAATATTCTGACGGACAGTACAAACCTGGCAGCAGAAATTCTTGTTTTGATTAAAGAACTGGAAACCTTTGCTTTTGAGGAGGAAGACGTCTTTGTTTGGGATAATTACAAGGAATTCATGCGGGGAAAACAGATTCATGTTTTTCAGGAAACCTTGCGTTTATTGGGTAATAAAGTTCATGGACTGAAGGGAAGTTCGGGTTTTCTGATCGCTAAAGCCAAAGAACTGTGTCATCGAATCGAGGATTTGATTCACCCCCTCAATGACAAGAAGATTCTGTTAACCCGTTCAGTCGTGGTGTTGTTCAAAGAATTTATCTATAAAATGCAAGATATGCTGGAAGTTTATCAAAAAAATCCTGTGGCTCAATTTAATTTGGGAAATTGGTTGGAAAGGGTTGAAAAAAAGCTTCAGTGTTCCCTTGAGTTGACCAAAGGACACACGGAGAAGCTCTCAAAATTCCTGGCTCAACGTGAAGAGGATCATGGTGAATTGCGGAATAGAAAAGAAGACTATCTTTCCGTTTCACAGAGCGGTTATGAACAATTATCACAGCATGTTAAAAATCTGTTTTATATGATTTCCGAAAATCTACCTGAAGAAAATATAGTTCAGGCAGGGAGTATTTATAACGAATTCCTGGACACCCATCAAAGAATCAAAAAAGTCCCCCTGGACCTTTCCCGTTATGAGCGCTTGATTCCAAGTCTCGCGAATCAGTATGGTAAGTCGGCGCAATTTGTATTGAAGGATGACGGGGTTCGTGCCGACCGAGAGTTCTGGAACGCTATGCATGAGATCTTCAACCACGCCCTAAAAAACGCGGTCATCCATGGCTTGGAAACCATTGATGATCGTCAACAGGCAAACAAAGGAGAGACGGGCAAAGTTACGGTTTACCTTAAAGAGGACGCCTTGAGAATCTTCATTACGATTAATGACGATGGACGGGGCATCGACATTGAAAAAGTGGCACAGAAAGCGATTGAACACAAAGTCATCACGCAAGAACGCCTGAATGAAATGACGAGGGAAGAAATTCTGGGCCTGGTTTTCGCGCAAGGGGTTTCCACAGCCGAGACCTTGGATGACAATGCCGGTCGTGGCGTTGGCTTGAACGCGGTGCAGGAGGCCATGCAGAAATTTCGGGGAACCTGCACGATTTCCTCAGAGAGAGGCCTCGGCACAACCTGGGAATTCATCTTCCCTAAAAGTAACGTCTCCCTGCCTTGTTTTATTGTTTCCATCGGAGATTTCCTGATTGCTATCCCGGAAGATCATGTTGAGGCCTTTCAAGGTTACAATAAATCCCTCATCAAATACATTGGTTCCAAACCAACTTATCAACGTGCTGATGAATTGATTCCACTGATTAACTCCAACCATTTGTTTGATGAAGGGGTGAATATTGCGGAAGCAGGCCTTCAGCGAATCCTTGTTTTAAAAACGCAGAAGGACAAAATGGGATTGATTATCAATGATATTCTGCATCATGCAACGCTCCCCATTCTCCCTTTGCCTGAGGATTATAGCGAAATCCCAACCTATTTGGGAATCACACTTCACGCGAACAGTCCCATCCTGGTCCTCAACACCAACCGGATTGGTTGATTTTCACTCAGGTTCCTGTACTTCCAAAACCTCCAGTGTCTCTTGTGGTGGAAGACAGGAACTCTACTTGTTCCACAGTACAGGGGATCCATGGACGAATGAGGAGTTGAGCAATGCGGGTGTTGAGCAATTTTTCCGCGGCCTCAACGGGGTTGCCATGTCCGACATAACGCAAGGGGACAAAGATTCGGCCTCGATACTCAGGGTCAATAATCCCCACACTATTGGCCATGATAAAATTTGTTTTAATGATACTTGAACGGGGCACAACTTCTACATAGTAGCCCTCAGAAACCTGTAGGGAAATGCCCGTATCAAACATAAACACGGAATCTTGTTTTTCTTCCATCGCCATTGCGGTGATATCAATTCCCGCATCCGAAGCATGGGCTCTGGCAGGGAGCTTCATGAACTCATAATGACATTGAATTTTTAGCTGTGCGGACATGAAACCTTTCGATAGATGATGGATTGATAAAAAGCTTTGAACTCCTACAATTTAAAGGTAGAGTGACCTTAATTAAATTCGTGTACAGGCTTTTAATAACCATTTCCTGCTCTGTTAATTAAAGTATCACCGTTCTATGTACTCTACAAATTCAGAAGAAATCATCAAGTCCCTTAAAGCACTGGGACGAAACCGTCTTTCACTCATTCTGGAACGCTATTGGAATTATTCTTTAACGGAATATGCCGATCTTTTATATAAAGATCACTCCTGTTCCCTGGAACCGGAACTGCTTCAAGCGTTCGATCACGAATTTCAGCGTATAGGTCTCGTGGAGAAAAGCAAAGACATTCTTTCGTCACTTCAGCGTACGGGGGTTCTCCAAACCTCAACCCATCTCACCGCTTCGGAAGGACCCACCTTCTTTGCTATTCATCAGCTTGCGTCATTAGGCGTACCCCGGGGGGAAACTTACCTGGTTGCGGCTTATTCAGGCGTTCCTTTTTCCAGCTCCGCATGGTCAGGATGTTTAAATTATAGTTCCCGACACCCCTTGGAAGCCCTCTTGAACAAAGACTGTCCTTTTTTTGGAGAATTGTCCCGGTCTCAAAAAGACAGGGGTCGCGACACACAAGAATGTAGACTTTCTCTGATCTCTGGTGTGATGCGGGACGCGCCTGTATATCGTGCGGAAATTCCTGTAAAAATGAGTCAGCTCCTTCCGCATCTTTCCTCACGGCTGCAGACCTTGCTTCCTCCTATCCCCTTGACAGCGTCATACACTCAGTGGGCCTTAACCTTTTGCAATCAACAAATGACCCGTTTGCTCCCTCAGGCTTCTGTGGTTTACGTGGATCTAAATGAAATTATAGGTCATTACCTGAAAAGCATATTACAAAAACCGCAACACCCTATTTGTCGATTTTTGTCAGAGGAACGACTGAGAAATGCCGTATTTTCAAAAATAGGAGACCCCCTTCCTCTTTTCACAAGACCTGTCTCACAGCATCAAAAAATCAGGCTGGAGCCCTTATTCGCAAAAGGTTCAAAGCTTGAAGGTCCGACAACGTTGATTGAAATGAATCCGGAAAGTTTAACTCAAAGCCTGGATTCAGAACAACTCTGTCCAGGCCTTTTCTTAACCTTTTGTATTTTATGTTTTTTGAATGGTTTGAAATGCCTTGGAAGTTTCGAGCAAATCGAATATTTGGAATCGTTTCAGGAGCAACTCCAAAGCACGACTTGGCTCACCCCGGATCAAATCAACAGAAAAAACATTTCCGCCTTAACAACGGGCCGCTGTGTGGATGAGACCGGTCAACCGCTCTTTCCTCTTGACGTGCTTCTGGGAAGTTTCTGGGAGTTTCCCAAAGGACAGACGCTTGGCCAACTGATAACCCCCTTACTGCCAAGGCTGCTAAAAAAATAACGACGCAACGCCTAAGTGTGGCTGTAACACTTTTTTGTCATTCCTTAATTGACAATCAGCAATTAAACTGCAAGAAGGAAAGTGAATGGGTGTTTCAAACCAACACCAGCGGAACTACCAAACCGAAACACCTTGATTTTTTTAGCATTTGGATTACCTCAGTACGCAAACCATTAAACTCTCATTTTGAGCATTGGAAAACAGGTCTCCATGGATTCAACAATAAGGGATGAGCAACGAATCCTTTTTCAAGAATATATCGCGGAAAGTATTGAAAATCTGGATCTGATTGAACCCCTGTTAATCCAGCTTGAAGTTTCTTCCGGCCTTGAAGAGACAGGATTCAAAATTCAAGAGGTTTATCAGAATTTTCATACGCTCAAGGGCGGAGCGGGCTTTTTGGGTCTGAGTCATATTGAGACGCTGTCTCAGGCCATTGGCGCTTTTTTACAAATATTTCGGAACCATCCTGAGGCTTGGCAGCCCCAATATACAGAAACCTGTATTCAATGCCAGGATTTGCTTCGAGAGATGCTCAAACAAGTAGAACTCCAGTATCAAGATAAGGGTTTTGAACAAAGCATTGATAAATTCTCTCTGCACTTCAAAAGGCTTTGTGCGGAAATCCCCAACACCTTTCAGACGATGAGTCTGCCCGCT
This sequence comes from Deltaproteobacteria bacterium TL4, assembly GCA_051382335.1. GTDB lineage: Bacteria > SAR324 > SAR324 > SAR324 > NAC60-12 > JBBCAX01. The sequence goes on along the minus strand of JBBCAX010000396.1, from coordinate 19,686 downwards.
TTCCCTCCGGATACCCTCAATAGGCCTGATATTTCCGTTGAAGAAGCGGCGTTTCGGACAGTCAATCTTCTGCATCGATTAGCACAAAAATTTTTATGCGTTCCCGGAGAGGCTGAAAACTATCAAGAAGCACAAGTATTAATCCACACCCTCAGAACTCATTATGGGATTGAGACCTCTGCTGTTGCAACTCAATTCCAAACCTCACAACCCTCCTCTGAGGAATCGGCGTCTGATGAGATGTCTTTTGCTAAAAAGGATTCGAACTCCTTTCTGTCTCCCTCCATGGACATTCTGATCACACCGGAATTGATGGAAACCTTCATTGAAGATACCTTAGAATATCTGGAAAAAGTGGAGCAAGCTTTTCTTGTCATGGAAAAGTCGCCAAGTGAAGCAGAAACAGAGGAATATTTACAAACGGTATTTGGATGTTTTCACACGATCAAAGGGAATTCTGGATTTATAGGCCTGCATTTAATGGAGCACTTAAGTCACAAAGCCGAAAGTGTGTTGGAGAAAATACAGGAAAAAGAAATCGCCATTGATCACCTCAGTATCCCTTTAATCCTGGAAGCTGTGGATACCTTAAAGGAAGGAACCATTGCTATTTCCAACAAGGGAACTTTAAATCAACCCCGTTTTGAAGCAATAGAGCTGAAGCTTGGGGATTTACTTTCTTCACAGCGGAGAGCGCCCGTCCTCCCAAAAGAACAGAAACCCAAAGAAGAAACACGGGATCTTGTGCCTGAAGAAACCTTAGAGCCCGAAAAAGAACCCTCTGACGTTGAGGAAGCACTTCCTGTCAGCCAATCAGAGCCTGCGGCCTCGACCGCCTCTTCGGTTCCCAAAACACACGATATTCGTGTCAATTTGGAAAAGCTGGAACAGTTGATAGCGCTGGTGGGAGAGTTGATTATTTCTGACGCGATGATCTCTCAGCATCTTTCCAAGGAAAAGATAGAAGCTGAGGAACTGAGAAATACCTCAGCACACCTGCATCAAAATATGCTGGAACTGCAAGAAGTGGCAACGTCAATGCGTATGATTCCGGTTGCTATCGTTTTTCGTAAAATGATTCGATTGGTTCGTGATGCTTCCAGGAAACTGGGAAAACAGGTAGAACTCAAGATGTCCGGCGAAGATACTGAGGTGGATAAAACACTGGTAGAACATATTTCTGAGCCCTTGCTCCACGTGATTCGAAACGCCGTAGATCATGGCATTGAGCTGCCGGAAGTTCGTAAATTAGCCAATAAGCCCACGACGGGTACGATTCACTTGGAAGCGAAGCATGTCAGTAATGAAGTTTGGATTGTGGTCAAGGATGATGGGAGTGGTTTAAATCGTGATAAAATCATTAAAAAAGCCAGAGCACAACAGCTCCTTCCCGAAGAAGGTTCCCCTTCGGATGAAGAAGTGTGGCGACTGATTTTTGAAGCGGGATTTAGTACCGCGGAACAGGTTACCGATTTTTCGGGAAGAGGTGTGGGGATGGATGTGGTCCGACGAAGCATTGAAAAACTGAGAGGCAACGTTCAGGTTCAGTCACAAAGGGGAAGGGGGACCACTTTCACCATGCGTATTCCTTTAACGCTGAGTATTATTGATGGCTTGCTTGTTGACATTGACGGCGTCTTTTATGCTCTGGCCACAACCTCTGTTCGTGAAATCGTCAGTCCGGAGTCTTCAGATATTCGTAAAGCAATGAACGGGACAGAAATGTTGAACATTCGTGGACACTTAATCCCAATCCTGCGTCTGCCTCAGCTCTATGGAGCGGTAGCGGAAAAAAACAGGCTTGAAGAGGGAGTGGTTTTGGTGATTGAAAACACGGAACAACATTTCTGCTTGTTTGTGAATAGAATCATAGGACAACAACAAATAGTGATTAAAGGGTTACCTAAATCCATGACGCATGTGCCTCACTTATCAGGCTGTACTATTTTAGGGGATGGTGAGGTAGGATTGATTCTTGACACGACCAGTTTATCGAGAACCATTTCCGTACAAACTTCAAAGGCTTCGGAATTCCAAAAAGAATGAAAAATAACATTTAGAACTTTAATGATTAGTGGAGAAACTTATGAAAATCATACATCGGGTTGAAAAAAGGATTTGTCTCGTCACTATTTTTGGTAATCTCGCTTTAAGTGAGAATCAAGAACTTCATAACTACCTCTTACCTCTCATCAAAGCCGCTGAAGTCAAAAAAATTCTTTTAAATTTTCAAGACGTCCATATTATTGATTCCAAGGGCGTGGGCCTGATTGCCTCAACTTATCAAGACTTGGAAAAAGCTGAAAAACAATTACTGCTCTGCAGTCTGAGCCAGGATTGTTTTAAATTATTAGAGCTGCTAAAATTAAACCGAATGATCACCATCTATGAATCTGAAAGTGAGGCTCTAGCCGAGGAATTCAAAGCCTAACACGGTGAAGTCATCCTGGCAGGGGCATTCTTGCGCAAAATCCTGGACTTCTTTCAACAATCCCGCAAGGAGAACTCCAATTTCCTGAGTTTTGTGGCTCATTAAAAAATTGCTGAGGCGATCGCTCCCAAAGGAAACTTGGGCTTTGTTTCGCCACTCCAGAATTCCATCTGTAAAAAGGATTACTTTGTCTCCGGCCTTCAGTTGAAAACTTTCTTCGACATAGGGTATTCGCACTTTAGCAAACATTCCAAGTGCCTGTCCGCCTGTAGTTAAAGAAATCGGTTCTTCGCTACGATCAGAAAGAATCAGGAACGGAGGGCCTCCCGCACTACAAGCCGTCAACATCCCTGTAGGCGAAATGGTTAAATCCACGCCCACAATATAATCTCCCTTGGGAACGTAAAAATTCATCTTTTCGTTGAGCAAGAGCAAGATTTCCTGATTGGAATGATAGGTTTCTGAGTCCTCCATGTTTTCCAGAATCATTCTTACCATAATGGTCATAAAGGCCGCGGAGACGCCATGTCCTGTCACATCTCCCAAAAAAATGAACAGATCCCCATTCGGTTCCGCTGACGCATAATAGACATCGCCTGAAACAATACTGTGAGGAATGAAGAGTAGCGAGGTTTTCAGAAAACCAGGATCAGGAAGTAAAGAGAAGGTTGCTTTTTGAATCTTGGAGGCCAATTGGATGTCTTCCTGGACTTGCTGATGACGTTTTTCCAACGCCCCCTGAACATCTGATAACGCTCTATATTGACGCGAAAGCTCACTGTTCATTCTGTGGATCTTATTATAGGATTTTTTCCGTTCGATAATAGAGGAAATGCGTGCTTTCAAAACCGCGTGATTGAACGGTTTTGTTAAGTAATCCTCAGCTCCCATCTCAAAGCAGTTGGCAATCAATTGTTGGTTTCCCTCTCCAGTCAACATGACTATCGGAATGTTTTGATAAGCGGAATGGACTTTGAGCTGTTTCAGTAATTCAACGCCATTCATTTCCGGCATATGAATATCCATCAAAATCAGGTCAAAATCCTCCTTTTCCAAGCGTGGAAATAAAAAGCTGGGTTGTGATATAAATCCAGCCGTATATCCCCATTCTTGCAGTACGGTTTGTAATTGAGTGAAAACCATAGGTTCATCATCGACAACCAAAATTTTATTCTTCCTGTTTTCAAAAACACTCATAACCTCTTGATCATCACCCTGATATTCCTCATTATTGATCACTAACGAGACTTGAGTTCCCTTTTCATCATAGTGAACTTCATCACAATACAATCTCGCAAACAAGATGCCCTTACCAGACTTCGCCATCAAACGACTCTGCCCGAATTCATCCGCGAATTTTAACCAGTCAAAACCTTTCCCGGCATCAATAATTTTAAATAGGGCTTTGGCTGGAGTGAATTCATATTGAATCGAAACCTTCCGGCTTTGATACTCTTTAACCTCAAGACGTTCCTGGAGTAACTTTTCAAAAGTTCCTTTTTCCAAGGCCTCCTCTTTTTCCGCATTGGTAATTGCCAAATTTCCATGTTCAATGGCATTCACAAGCATTTCTTGAAGACCAATTTTCAAGCCATGTAACCTTGAGGTGTAAGGGCCGGTTTTGAGGTGTTGGACTAAAAAGTCAACAGTTGCGGGAATGGCTTTAAGGTCATTTCCCAGACAAATTTCTCCCGATAATTTTTGAAGCAGTCGATAATCAAAGATTTGAGTCCTTCTTTGCTCAATGATTGCTACCAGCGGAAGGATCACATGCAGAAATTCATGATGATCCACGGGTTTATTCAAAAAATTATTGGCACCTCCTCTTAGTGCGGCAATCACCATCTCCTCGTCGGTAAAGCCGCTCAACACAACAATCGGCATCTCCGGGTACTCCTTACGGACTTGCCTGGTCAGTTGAATCCCATCCATAAAAGGCATACGGACATCGGTAATGATCAGATCAATGTGCTGTTGTTTCAAAACCTCCAAGGCTTCTTGACCATTAGAGGCTTGATGGGTACAAATGGAATTTCTTCCTAAAACTTTTGATAGGAAATCCCGTATATACGGTTCATCATCAACAAGTAAAGCGACAACGGAATCAGAACTAGGCATAAGCTACATCTTAGCAAAAGGTTAATGACAAACTTCCAGGATTGATCCGGCGGCTACTCACTTAAGGCGGAACAACACTTCATGTAGGGTGTGCTTAAGCGAAGCGAGCGCACCAGCCACAGATTGTTCGGTGCGCTCGCTTCGCTTAAGCGCACCAGCCACAGATTTGTTCGGTGCGCTCGCTACGCTTAAGCGCACCAGTCACAGATTGTTCGGTGCGCTCGCTACGCTTAAGCGCACCCTACAATTTTGTCCCGTCTTAAAGGGGGTATCCCATGGAAACAATTTCAAGAGTTGAAAGGATTTTCATCTGTGTATGCCAGGTTTCATCGCCACACCTGATCCAGTTCCAAATTCAAGGCCGTATATCGTAAGGCGGGACTATCGTTATCAATGGCCATTTGCAGCGCTTTTTCTGTCCCGATAATGATCACCAACTGCTTTCCCCGGGTTAATGCGGTATAAACCAGATTTCGTTGAAGCATCATGTAATGATGAGAGGTTAGAGGCAAAATAACCGCGGGATACTCACTGCCTTGAGATTTATGCACAGAAATCGCGTAGGCCAACAGCAGTTGATCCAAATCACCAGCCTGATAAAGAATGGTCGCCTGATCATATTCTACCCTGATTTCCTTGGTTTCGGCATTGATCTCACAAATAATTCCGGCATCGCCATTAAACACATCCTGCTCATACCAGTTCTGTTGCTGCATGACCTTATCTCCCACCTTGAAAAGCTGATCCCGATGGGTCAAACTTTTCGTGGAAGGATTCAAAGCGTTTTGCAGACGTTGATTCAGATTGATGGTTCCTGTCAACCCTCGATGCATCGGAGAAAGGACCTGCAATTCCATCAGCGGATCCAAGCCAAAACGGGAAGGGATGCGCTCTGTGACCATTGTTATTATTTTATCAACAATCCGGTTCTGATCATGTTCACGAATGAAATAAAAATCCTGAAGATTCTCATTTTCAGAGCGCAGAATGTTCGGAAATTGACCTTTGCGTACTTTATGCGCATTAACAGTGATTAAACTATTTTCTGCTTGGCGAAATACGGTTTCCAAACGAATCACTGGAACTAATTTCGACTGAATCAAATCCAGCAAAATCGTTCCGGCTCCCACAGAAGGTAATTGATCCACATCGCCCACCAGCACCAAGCGTGATGAAGAAGGAATCGCTTCCAACAGAGCGTCCATCAACAGGGTATCAATCATGGAGGTTTCATCAATGATCAGCAATTCATAGTCCAGCGGATTTTCACGATTTTTCGTAAACCCTGTGTTCCCGGCTTCCAATAAACGATGAATGGTTGACGCAGGGGATTCTGTGGTTTCCGACAAGCGCTTTGCCGCTTTTCCCGTTGGTGCGGCGAGCGCGATGGCAGGAATATGAGAATGCATCAAAGCCAGAATAAAGCGAATGATTGTTGTTTTTCCTGTTCCAGGTCCGCCGGTGATGATTAAGACTTTATGTTTCAGCGCTGCGGCAATCGCCTCTCGTTGCACCGGATCCAAAGTGATATTTAATTGTGCTTCTTTTTTACGAATCAAAAACGTTTCATGCTCAAAAGACGTAAAGGCCTGACTGCTCATCACCCTGTATAAATTTTCCGCAATTCGCTGCTCCGCATAATAGTATCGGGGGCGGGCAATCAATTCGTTTCCACTTTTTGCTGGAGACGAGGATCCTGTGTGTTTTTTTAAGAATCGATCATTTAGACTTTGAGTGATTGCTTTTTCCAGCACCTCCACGTCAATTTTAAGTTCTTCATGAGTTTTCTGTACCAGCAAGGCTCTGGGATAACAGGTATGACCTTGTGACGCGAGTTGTTCCAACATATACAACCCCCCGGCGGTCGCGCGTTCAATGGAGTTTTCATCAAAGCCGATCTTCCGCGCAATCGTATCGGCAATCAAAAATCCGATGCCTTGTATTTCAGTCAGTTGATAAGGATTCGTTTGAATCAGGGGAACCGCGCTAAAGCCATATTTGTTAAAAATCTTGTACGCATAGCTTTGAGAAATGCCCAGACCATGCAGAAAACTCATCACCTCCCTGATGCCTTTTTGATCCTCACGGACCGCCATGATCGCATTGAAGTGTTTTTTATTAAAACGTGGAACTTTTTTAAGGAGCTCCTCAGGCGAGTTATCGATAATGTCGAAGGTTTGCTCTCCAAAGGTTTTCACAATCCGTTTTGCGGTGCGTTTGCCGATGCCTTTAAACACATCCGAGGCCAGATACCGCTCCATGCCTTCCAATGAGGTTGGTAAGACCGGCATAAATTCGGTTACTCCGAACTGCGTTCCATAGACTTTATGGTTCTCCCAACGGCCCTTCAGTTGAAGGGTATCATGTAGGGCAATATTAAAGAGCGTTCCTTTAATCGTGATCGGGGTGGAGGATTTTTCCTGCAAAAAATGACCAATCAAAAACCCCGCCTCCGGATTTTCATAAATAATACGTTCCAATGTTCCCACCAGGGTCACTTCTTCTTGAGACATCATCAAAGCTATTAAGGTTTGGGGGTTTCTTGCTTGGCTTCAGAGAGCACATTTTCTGGCGTATAAAAAGGAGCCCGGATCATTTGTAATAAATCAAAACGCCATTCATTTTTCTCCCAAAGTAACAGAAATGTTTGACGCTTTTTGAAGCGGAGGGATTCATTACTTTTGTGTCCAAACTCAATGGTTGCCGTAACGTAAATCAAAGTTCGAAATTGAAAAGAAATTTCAATCGGTGGGTCTTCAATCAGTTTCACTGGAACCCAATTCAGCTCAACCATTCGTGTGGCATATTCGCCAGGTTTTAGATCCCTTTGTGATTGCAGCTTTCCTTTTTCATAGAGTTCAAAATACCGTTCTTCTCTCCACAGTTGAATGAAATCACGAAAAGCGGTATCGACTTGAGAGCGGATAGCCTTGAATTCGATTTCTGTGGGTTCACTCCACAGAAATGAGGGAAAGGACAAAAGGCCTACTATAAACAAAAGACTAACCGTAAATTGGAGTATTCTCATCCCTGTTCCCGCTTTTGTCGTAATTGAATCCAAAGCGCTTCTAAAGCTAGCGCCTTATTGGCGTTCAGATTAATCGCCTCTTTAGTTTTCAATATTATGGAATAGGTTTCCATAACGTTCTTTAAGGAGTAGTCTTTCAAGGCTTCCTGGAGTTCTTTTTGACAGTCTTGATTGAATACCTGCTGGAAAGGAAGACCATGCAACAACCACGCTAAATCTCTGAACCAATAACTTAAAAAATCAATCAAAAACGACCACTCTGTCTCCTTGGGGGAACTCCATTGTGTGGATAAAACCAGGATTTCTTCCATAACCGCAGGATTTAAAGACCTTAACAAACGGAGCATCGTGTTTCGAAGGCTTTGTAAAACCTCAATTTTTTCAGCCCAATCCCCACGAACCTGTCCCATGCAAAAAGAAGTGAGGAACGAAGTTTGCTCAGGAGTCAGCGGGTACTGTTGTTGAAGAATATTGGAAATCACTTCGGGTTTTAAGGGTTGAAAACGAAGGAGTTGGCAACGGGAGACCATGGTTTCCAGCAGTTGTTGTGGGCTTTCCGCAAGGAGCACAAGGAGTGTTTGGGGAGGCGGTTCTTCCAAGGTTTTTAAAAACGCATTGGAGGCCTCTTTATTCATTTGCTCCGCATGATCCACTAATAATACACGATAGTGCCCTTTGGCAGAACGAAAATTCAACCATTGCAAGGCTTCTTTGATTTGACCGATTTTTATATATTGCCCCTCCGGTTCAATTACCGAAAAATCAGCAAACGTTCGGTGTTGAATTTGCGAACAAGCCTCACATTGCAAACAAGCGTCTCCTGTTTGTGACAAACAATTCAACCCTTGAACCATGGTGACCGCAGTTTTGAATTTTCCGATATGAGCCATTCCCGTAAACAACCACGCGGAAGGGATACGGTTCTCTTGAATTGTCTGCCTGATGGATTGAAGGGCCCTGTCTTGTCCCTGTATTGTTGAAAATCCCATTGGTTTGTTCCTCATAACGAGTGGTGCTAGGTTGATAGGTTTGGTGCGTTACGCTCATTCTTCGCTAACACACCCTACTACGATTGTCCCGCTTTAGACCGGAGGCCCTCTTCGCAAACAGGGACTCCTGAACCTGAGATTCCCCGGCGGCTTGTACCATCATAAAATATTGTAAAAAAGGCACAAGTATTTGTTGTTCAGGGACACCCTATTATTAAAAATAATTATGAATTTATAAATCGAATGATTGTCGATTTGCCGAAAAGGTGTTATGAAGAGAACCAGATGACTTAAATTGAGACACAACAACTTTATACAGTACTAGCAGGATCTCACCTATGGAAACAGATTACTATCGTGTTTTGATCGTTGATGATAGCCGATTTATCCGCATGTCCATTCGAAGAGTTTTTTTAGAAATCAGCAATAAAAACTATGATATTTTCGAGGCGGAAAATGGAAAAATCGCGATAGAACTCTTGGGAAAAAATAAAATTGAACTGGTCATAACAGACATTGAAATGCCGGTTATGGGAGGCTTAGAGTTGATCAAACATATACGAAGTGTTCCTGAACTTGAGAATCTGCCCGTATTATTCCTAACCTCACATACCGATGAACAGACCAAGATCAAAGCGTTTGAATTGGGAGCGACCGATTACCTTAGCAAACCTTTCCTTTCTCAAGAACTCGAAGCACGAACGGTAGGCTATATTGAGCGTCGCCGCGCTTTCCATTTACTTGTTGAAGAAATTGAGGCACGAAAACTTGCTGAAGCAGCCTTACAAAATTCGTATCAAACCATCATGCAGCAAAAACAGCAGATGGACAATGAACTGGACAGGGCCAGAGGCACTCAACAGATTTTGTTTCCGGATACACTCCCTGAGTTACCTAACGCTAAAATCGCGGTGAAATATGTGCCCATGGATAAAATTGGTGGTGATTTTTATGATGTGCTTTCCTTAGGGAGCAATAAGTACGGTTTCTTAATCGCAGATGTTACGGGACACGGTATTCCTGCCGCATTGCTGTCATTTATGGTGGCTGTTACCTTTAAAAACTCAGCCTATAACTTGGCCTCTCCCCAGACCGCGCTGGATCTCACCAACGAGATGTTAGCTGAAAAAATGCCGGATGGCACCTTCGCCACCATGTTTTACGCCATTTATGATACCCAGTCCCAAAAACTATCCTTCTCCAATGCCGGACACCCTCCAGCCCTGATTATTCGAAACCAGAAAGAACCCCACATCCTCAAGCTCAATACTTCGGGAATTTTTGTGGGACAATTCCCTCCAGGCCTGGTTGAGTTTGAAGAAAAGGAGATTCAATTGCTCCCCGGTGATAAAATATTGATGTATACCGACGCGATTATTGAAATGGAAAGTTCTCAAGGTCAGAGGATTGATTCCGAAGGCTTGGATGCGTTTCTTTTGAAAAATAACCAGGTCCCTGTTGAGAAATTACTGGAAAAAATTTATGATTTTGGCTTAGATTTTAGCAATAAAATTTATTATGATGATGATATCACCCTGATTGGTCTGGAGATTTTTTAAACCTTGTTCATGGTGAGATAAGAGCTCATTAGAACCTTAAAAGCTTCGAGGGAACAGACGCTGAGGTCAAAACGCTTAATGGATAACCTTTGGTAGTGTAACGTTATGACAAAAAAGAGGCCTCAAGTTCTGAAAAGAACGCTACTCCTTGAATTTGAGGAAACACAGCATGAGGATTCAATCATGGAAGCGCTCCTGAACGACATGCGCCTTTTTGAAAAGGAGATTCCGGCTCCGCTGTTCAACCCAAATTCCTCGAATCAGAAATCAAAATCATGGAAAACCACACCGGACGATGCGTTGGATCTACACGGAGAAACTTTAGAAAACGCGCTTAAAAAAGTTCAAAATTTCATAGTACAAAGCATAAAAAAGAGATTCAATGTCGTTTTGATCATCACAGGAAAAGGCCTTCACTCAGGCTATGGAGGCCCCATTTTGAAAACAGAAGTTGCCACCTGGCTTAAAAGTAAAGGAAAGCCTTATATCCGGGATTTTCGTACGGCGCCACCGCAATTAGGAGGAGACGGTGCTTTTTGGATAGAGTTGCGATGAAGAAGAAAGGGGATCAGGATGGTGCAATCCCGCAATCATTTCCAGATAATGGGGTGTTTCTGGAGTGATCCAACCATGTCTGATTAAAAAATCAATGATCACCAAGTTACAATTTGTTTTAAATTCTTCAGTATGCGTCACCAGTTCGATCACTTTTTCAATAGGCCAAAGATAAAAAGTTTCTACTTCATGATCCACGTTTTGAGGTTGAAAAGATTCGGGTAAAACCAAGTCATAACTGAAGATCACATCCCGACGTACCCCCGATTTCACTTCTCTGGCATAATTAATCGCACCCACCGCTCGTGCTTGTTGAGCCACCATCTGGGGAATGCCCGCTTCCTCCTGAGCTTCCTTGATCAAAGTTTCCCAAGCACTATGAGGATACGCCCGCCCTCCTGCCACCAAGTTATCTAAATATCCGGGAAAGCTGGTCCGAGTCTGGGAACGGCGCGCAATCCACATAAAACACTGCTGCTCTTTGTAAACAATAGCGTTCAGATGAACACCTGAAGCACGTGTCCCGAAAAAAGGCACCGCGGCTCTTTCAAGCAGCAATAAAGGGGGATCATTAAAAGAAAAAGAGACAGGATAGAATTCATGATATTGGTGAGAAATCAGGTGCTGAGCTTCCAAGGCTGGCAGCACCTGTTGAACTGCCTGATTGCGCTCTTTTAAGGAGCTGAGGTGAGGCTGGAGAACCACACGATCCTCCAGAATTTGAAAAACATGAGCAAACGCTTTCAAAGGAACAAGATTTGTCTTTCGGATACATCCTACCGTTTGTCCTTCAACTTCAAACGGGATAAAGTTTGAAGGATCAAAAGCGTTACAATAATGAATCCAGGATAATAAACTCATGAAAATGCTATAGTGTCAAAGAGTGATGCTTTGCTTTCCACACAACTTCTGAAGAAAAGCAGGAGAAACCGCACGTTCAAAGAAACGCCGCGCTTGATTTATCCTCTTATCCCTATAGACTCAAGTCTTATCTATTTCCGGTAATCAACCCCAATACAGATTGAGGTACTTGATTCGCCTGTGCTAACATCGCGGTACTGGAAGACAGAAGGATTTGATTTCCTGTCAGTTCTGACATTTCCGCAGCCATATCAGAATCTCTAATCGATGATTCCGCTTGGGTCAGGTTTTCTTCCGCGACTCTCAAGCTATTCAGATTGTTTTCCAGTGCGTTTTTCTGAAAGGAACCCAAATTTCCGCGAACATTGGTTAATTCATCAATGGACTTGTCAATAATCGTGATCGCATCCGATGCGCCCCTAACCGTGGTTACATCGATATCCGCCAAGCTGGTAAATCCACTTTCATTATTGACACCTCGGGACAATTGATTCGTGCGTACATCAACCATGGCCAATTTTGCGGCTTGCCCATCATGAGGCCCAATTTGAAAAGACAAAGATCCTTGTGACAGATGCAGATAGCCTTCGACTTTGGGGTTTGAGGGGCTGCCCACCAATTCCTCATTCTTTTCTTCAATAAATTTCGTGCCAATCTGCTCCCCATTCTGATCTAAAACAGGAACTTCCTTTAACCCTAACTCACGATTATATTGAACGGTGAGTCCTTGAGCTCTGGTTCCTTTGACCGCAGTCAGAAACTGGCCATCGCCTAACGCCAACTCGCCACCAATAGTCCCTTCAACATCTTTCCCGGGTTCCGCAAATTGGGCAACGTTGGCTTTTGCTGAAAGAATGCCATCAATCGAGCCTGTTCCGGAAAGAGTGGGTTCATCTCCAAATTCTTGATGACGAACCACCATTTTACCCTCAGGATCAAAGAAGGCCTCAACTTTAAGACCTGCAGCCTCAATTTTTTCTCGTAAATCCGTAATCAGAAATCTTCTGACATCCGCAGAAGCAACGTCCTCTGGAAATCGTACCGGATCGGCTTTATGATTGTTGATCACTTTACCAATGTTTGCTTTAAGTTCGCCAGAAGTTGAATTTAAGACAGCGGTTCGCTCGCCTTCATTAATCACGATTGAAATTCCTTCCCCAACATTGTTAATGTCTATCGGAACAGAACCTGTGACTTTCGCTTGAGTCGCCACTTGGTAAATATCAATTTCATAACCACTTTTAGGAGAGGGTTGGGTTTCGGTCCCAGCGGTCACGTAGCGTAATCCGTCGCCCACCGTAACACCACGAGTTCCATTACTTCCATCCAATAACTTTCGATCTCCAAAAATGGTATTATTTGCAATACGATCGACAGAGGTTAATAAATGTTCAATCTCATTTTGATCTGCAGACAACATCGCGGGGTCATTGACCGCTTCGTTCGCGGCATGAACCGCCAGTTGTCTTAGATTGATCAGGACTCCACTGACTTCGTTTAAGGCGCCTTCTGCCGTTTGAACCATTGAAATCGAGAATTCCGCATTGTCTAAAGACTGGCGTAATCCGCCAACCTGTCCTCTTAATCGTTCTGAAGCAATCAGACTTGCAGGTCCATCAGACGCGGAGTTGATACGTTGTCCTGTACTCAGTCGCTCAATTGAATGTTTGACCTTACCAAAGGTTTCATTCGCATGTCTTAATGAGTTGAGCGACGACACATTGTGCCTAATACTCATCCCCATAATGTACTCCTTAATAGATATAGAGTTTGATAATATTGACAAACCAGGCAATGGTTTTGTTTCCTTGAAAGTCCTTCCTCCTACTCTTTCCTCATTTGAAAACCTTGGAAATAATCAAATGATCGTAAAACAAAGACTGGTGAAGCACTTCCACACTATTTTTGTGACGGACTGTTTCGTCCTATCCACGTAACCTTTACATCGGCAAGGGAAGTTAAAACTTTAGTGAAAAATTTTATTTTCTTCCCAGGGCTTATTTTCGAGTCGTGGATGAGGCCCTCAGCTATCATTTTTATGACTTAGTCTCTTTATCGGCAGGTTGCTGAAAAACTTTAGAACGAGGGTGACGATTTCGCTACAAAAACGCAAAAGTACCGGAATTGTCGCCTCAAGTTGGGAGGATGCCAGGTGGTTGTCTGAGAATAGAAGTTGAACCTAAGTAGGGTGCCGCTTAAGCGAAGCGAGCGCACCAAAAATAAGGAAACAGCAAGCTTTCCGGTGCGCTCGCTTCGCTTAAGCACACCCTACATCACATTCTCGGACAGACTCCTAGGCATTTTGAAAGGTTCGGACAGCCGTCTAGGCATTTTGAAGGGTCATGAAGGTATCCATCATTAGACGCGCTTGAGCCGTATTGTGCATTCTCAAGAAATGAGCGCCTTCTTTCAGAGCCAGAGCGCCAACTACCAGGCCGGGTAATTCCCGTTCATGGAGAGCTAATGTTTTTTCTGGAGACACCTGCGCTAAAAAGGACTTCCTGGAAGGCCCCAGTAAGAGGGGATAGCCCCAGGTTATCATTTCGTGAAGGCGTTGAATGATTTGAAAACTATACTTGGCTTTGGCACTGATAAAAAATCCCATGCCAGGATCCAGAATGATTTGTTCTTTTTGAATGCCTCTCTTTTGCATCCACTCGATTCGTTCCTGAAAAAATCGCGAAAGTGTTTCAAGGACGTCCTCATAATCTTTGGACGCGGTTGTTGTGCGAGCGGTTGGGTCTTTGGAATACATGAGGATTACGGGACATTGGGTTTCTGCCAAAACTTCTGCCATGGCCGGATCTCCGCGTAAGGCGGTTACATCGTTGATGACGTCAGCACCAGCTTCCAAGGCGCAGCGGGCGACATTGGCTTTCCAGGTATCAATGGAAAGCCAAAGATCACTCTTCTGACGGATGGCGTGGAGGACTGGCAGAATTCGCTCCATTTCCTGTTCTGCGGAGATCTCCTGGCTTCCTGGACCAGAAGACTCCGCTCCGATATCAATCCAGTCCGCACCTTCTTCAATCATTTGAAAAGCATGTGCAATCGCATGCTCTGATTGTAAATAGTGACCTCCGTCAGAAAAAGAATCAGACGTAATGTTTAATATTCCAATCAAATGCTTTTTGTTCAGTGACAGTTTTTTATTTTTGGAAGTAAGATAAGAAGGTGTATTTTGTTCAAACATAATGATTCCTTGTTGGGGAAGGTTTTGCCTAAAATGAGGTTCTAACTCATGGGAATCGCAAATATTTTTCAAATCCTCATTGAGAATCTGATCCTTGGTTTTGAAATACAGGACAGGTTTATACCTTTATGTTGAAGATATCCTGCACATTGTACAGCAAAAAATGGGGTAAAGGAACAAAACTTGAACATCTATAGGAACCTATGAGCTTTTTATAGGTACAGTGGGGAGTCGATTTTCAGAGAACTTCATGTCTCGGAGAACGGCTCTGACTGCTGAAAATCAAAAGGAAGTGATCTTCTACAACGAGCCTGTTTCTTGATGAGAGCAGGTCTGAAGAGGAGCAGCATTATCAATAGCACAAAGTTTTTGTCAGGTTCCTTATGAGTGAGTCTCAAGAGGCGATAAAGCGCCAAGAACAAATGATGCGTCAATTCAAACGAATTGACAGTTTTTTGCAAGCCAACTCCAAGAAGTTTTACCAAGAATTCGATACGTACAACACGCAGTTGGTCAATGCCCGCTTGAAACTTCTGGATCAATCCAAGGGAGATACGGTTTCTGAAGAAATGAAAGAAGTGTTGGAGATTGATGATGAAGATGGAATTGCAAGTCGTTTAAATATTACAACCCTGAGTCTCGCGAGACTGGCAAATCCTCAGCTTTTTAATTTCCTCATCAAAAAGAAACTCGATCCCAACGGGACTAATTATCTTCAAATTCCGCTTGAAGTGGATGCGATTCTCTTCATCACCAATCCTATGTTGGTTTTTGATCTGATTCATGATTTTTTGAAGTTCAGGGCCAGGTACAGTAGCTACATTTACATGTATATCAGCAATAGAATTTCTCGTTGGCTGTTTCGTTTCACACAGTTTGTCATGATTTATGACAAATTTGATAAAATTGTTCAATTGACGTTGCTGCAACCCAAGCGCTTTAATCCGTTCAAACAACAATTTCAGAGTGCGATACAACTCATTTGTGCTGAGGCCTTAGACTGTATTATTGATGGAGAAAAACCGTTATTCATCAATGATCTAAGGCGGTTGTATTTAATTATGAGTAAGGCGTTACTGATTTCAACTTCCGAGGGAGAGATCGCGGCGCCTGAAATTTGTGCCGTTCTGAAGGAGCTGATTCCGATCATTGACATTGATCCTTCGCAGCTCAAGGCCGATCGGATTGAGCAGGAATTTGAACAATTTCATTTTTTAAATCCTAAAGAACAATTTGCGGAACAATACCAATACTTGAAACAACAGGATTTTTCCCAGTTATCTCTGTTCCTGGGGCATCTGCATCCCGAAGACCGGATGAAGGTTCTCAAGCAGGATTACCTGCAATCACAAACCGATGTTTTAAGAATATTCTCAGAGATCAAAACTTATTATCAAAGTCACGATTATGACCTCCCTGACCATTATCAAACCATCGTTGAAACGCTGCGCATGATTGTGGATTACCAAAGTGTAATCCAATCAACATTTAAAAACGAAAAACTGATTCAGCATGTGTTTGTCAAGGGCACACTTTCTTTGGAAGAATTTCCGGAATTTGTGGAAGAGCTAGATATTCATAAAAGTTATGACAATATCATTCCCAAAGAAACTATTTTTAATACCTTCCATTTTAATTCAAAACAGGCTCTTGAGCAAAATTATCTTTTTGAATTGAGTGGTCTCCCCTATTGTTTTCTGACCATTGAGTATGCTCGTCCTCATTTTCAATATTTTACCTTGGGGGAATTGCTTTTATTGGATCTTCCTAACCGCGCCTATCGAGATTTTTTAGGTTATTTACTGGGGTCTGGCCAAATGGTCCCCATTGAATTGGAGGTGTGTCTCAACCAACTCCCGGAAATGACCGATCTTGTATCGGGGCTTGCGGACAAAATTAAATTAAGGAGAAAGAAGATCAGTGTTTATGATCGTAACAACATGTTGAGATTTTATGATTTCAAAAAGGCAATTCAAGAGCTGCATGATCTTTTGGAAATCCGCTATCCCAGTTTATTGACCCGTTTTCAATATACCCAATTTCTATCAAGTATCCTTGGTGATATCCAACGTTGGGTTGCACGTAAAAAAGATATCTCGCTGCAAGAATTAAAGCCGGAGTGGGTTTCTGATTTGATCTATAGTCCTCAAATTCAGAAAGTTTATGATCAGCTTCAATCCACTTTGACAGGTCATCTTTATGGGAAATACTTTGATTTTTTCATGGAGCAAAAAGTTCAGTTGGGGAAACAGTTGATTGAAATGCATCAATCACAGCAATCCATCCTGAACTATGAACGTGTTCGTTTTCAACAGACAGCAGAGGTTCTCCCTGAGAAAGCCACAGCCCCTCTCCCTCCTCCGCAAACACCGGAGGTTGGGGCGAATCAAGGAGTGAGCGTCTTTTATCAAGCCGGGAAAAAAGCGTTCCAAGTCATGTCTGAAAGTCCTGCTAACGCGGATCCTTGGCTGATTGAGTGGGGTCGCTATCCTTTTCGTTATGTTGATTTTTCGGGAGGCGTTCCCGTGTTTACGTTATTTACCATGAGCGATTGTATCGCCATGGAGATGAAACGAAAAACCCTGTTTATGGTCATGGAATACGCACTTAAAACCCAACAACTGACAGTGTTTGAATATGAGGTAATGAAAAAGAATATTGTCTCTTTGACTTACATTTTGAAGCAGGCAACCCAAAATGTAAAATGGTCTCAAGAACGACCCGTCTGGTCCGCAAGTGAAGAGTCGTTGAATTTTCAAAGTTTTGGACAGTTATTGTCCGTCACCGATCCTGCGATTCATAAGCAACTTCCAAGACTCGCGGACGTGAAAGCCAATGTCCGGGTTTATCAAGAGGGGCTCTCAGAATTACAGCATTGGTTTGAAGATCCGCCTTTGGAGCCTTATACTCATGCGTATACCAAAAATGTGTTTACGATCTTTGCTGCTCCGGAAAAACTCAATCAATTGGTGACCGCGTTAAAACAGACGCCCTACGGCAAACGAAATGTTCCGGTATTGACACGAAATACAAGCAATTTGAGAACCTTTGGGAAACATCTCAAATATGAATACCAGTTGAATGCACGCCTTCTAAAATACCTACAGGCTTAAAATCATTAAGGACTATGAAAAGAATAAGTTTTTTCCCTGGGATCGAGTCGGAGGCTCCTCTCGGAGCCGTCCGCTCACAGAACCGTGCTTACGGGTCCGTACACGGCTCCTCACAATACGGTCTTCCCTACGGATAAAGGAAGCCAGTGGGGTAAAGCAAAGTCGGAGATACACTTCAGTCCCTGGAGTCGGAATCATTCATTGTTCCAGGCTTTTTCCACGGCTTGAAGGTGAGAAAGAAACCAGCGTCCCCGATGTTTTTGAAAAACCTTCGTGGAGGAGGCTCGATTGACGCCCCGTTCCAAAAGCCGTCGAAACAGATTCCGACGCTGTTTTTGTTCACCTACTAATTGGGAACGTAACCGACGCCGAATATGAGCTTCTATTGCGGCTAATCTCCAATTCCTTGTCCAGTTCATCCAAAATGATGTTACTCAACAAGGGACTTAGAGGGCTTCCCTTCTTGCGAGAGTTGGCTTAACTCTTCCTGCAAATGGATTCCATAGGTTTGAACGGACTCCGTCCACCCCTGGGGAGCCTTTGTTCGCTCGTACCCATTGGTATGCTTTGGCCAATGGTTCGACCGAACTTATCTGCTCAAAGAGTCCTCTTGGCTCCGTATCAAATAGACTCGGTTGTATCATTTTGCCTGCCTTTGGGACTTCTCTTCGTTGATTTCCCCTCCGTTTCTCCGGCTACGTTCCGTTTCCGCTTCAGGCTTTTTCAAATCTCGATTCATCCCTATTCTGATCCTTCCTGTCTTTATTGTGTTTCGCCCTTCGCCTCCAGCTTCCTGCTGCTTGTATCCTGTTTTCTCCTCCGATGGGTCGCCCACCTCTTCCTTGGCAGGATACTTTACGACTACTAGGGCTTCCTCTGAAAACCCACAAACATGCGCTTCTGTGTCTTCACAGTCGCTGAGCGGAGGCAAGCATCGTAGTTATGATATCCGCCAGTCTGTCGGCTCTTCCCTGGGTAATTCGTTTCACTTTCTCTGCCCGCCTACCTCTTCTACGTCTGCAAGTTACGTTCAGGATATTGGACTTTAGTAATCGCTGCTACCTCATCCCTTGCCTCCGCCTCCCGGAGGTTCACACCTAGTTTAGACGGCAGATTTGTCTCGGTCTTCCTTCAGATTCCTCATTGGCTTGCGACACTCGTTGGTTCCCTCTGTTGAGGCGCCTGTCCCAAGTTTCTTTAGACACCCTTGACTCTGACTACATTTTCCCTCCTGTCGGGGTAATGAGTGGACTTTCACCACCAAGTTAAACGCTATGCCAGGCGCACAGCGAGGGCATCTTGCCCTCCGGTGAGGGCAAGATGCCCTCGCTCCCAGGGAAAAAACTTTCCTTGAACACTCATAGGTGTTCGGGATTTTTATTATTTATAATCAGTTGGTTAAAATCCAGATTTTGGGGTGCCCGTAAATGCCCGTTAAACAAGGATAAAAAATATCCGTGAATTACCGGTTTTAGAGACAATTATGAGGCGTCTCTCTAAGTACATGATTAAAAATAGAAAAAATCCAGAACACCTATGCTTGAACACTATATTCCTAGGAGCCTGTCCGAGAATAGAATGTGAATTCGTAGGGTGGGTTAGCCGCAAGGCGTAACCCACCAATCGGCTATAGTCATCGTTTCGCCAATCCAGCAATCAAGCGACTTTCAGGGCATTGCTCCTTTGCTCCTTTTTTCTGGAAGCCGCCGGTTTGGATAAGGGAGGCCTCCGTCGCAAGAGCCATTGAAATAAATCCTGAGGTTCTTGCAGGAAAAAACGTTGAGCGGCGGTGGTCCCATCCGGACGTTTGATAAAGTAGTTGTGTAAACAGGTCAACAC
>JBBCAX010000395.1:0-2976 GCA_051382335.1 Deltaproteobacteria bacterium TL4 | reverse complement strand
TTTGCTCCATTATTCGTAATCACTGGGGCATTGAAAATAAAAATCATTATCCCAAAGATGTCAGCATGGGGGAAGACGCATCTAGAATTCGGAAAAATCCAGGGATTATGGCAAGATTAAAAAGTTTTGCACTGAATATTATGAGGGCGAATAACGTAAAAAATATTAGCAAAGAACTATTTGAAAATGCTCTGGATATGGAAAGAATCTTAAATTACAAAGGTATCAGCATAAATTACGCCAATTAGAAGTGAACAGCCCTGCCTAAAATTTGAGCCTGATTCGTGTATTTGGATTTTACTTTATCATCTGAGAGCGTGACGTCCCGAATCCAGTGCCAAGACTCAATCCCCCAATGCTGTCGAATTGCTGCCCTATTCTCTGCCTGAATTCCATGATCTTGAAGCAACTGGTTTATAACATAATAAGAAACCTCCGTAGAGACCTGTTTGGTTTTAATCTCTTCAACTTTGCGCTCCAAGGCTACTCACTTAAGCCGGAACAGCTATTCAAGGTAGGATGTGTTAGCCGGTAGGCGTAACGCATCAATAAACCCGCCTCTGCCTGATGCGTTACGCTCGCAAGCTCGCTAACACATTCTACCCTCAGGGCTGTTCATTTCTCCTTATTTTGATCGTCAACCGGATGGTAGGCGGGGATTACATGCCCCGCAAACGCCAAATCAACCGGATGGTAGGCGGGGATTACATGCCCCGCAAACGCCAAATCAACCGGATGGTAGGCGGGGATTACATGCCCCGCAAACGCCAAATCAACCGGATGGCAGGCGGGGATTACATGCCCCGCAAACGCCAAAAATCGTATTTTGACGGGCACGTAGTCCCGTCCTACCATAGAACTGAACAGCCCTGAAATTTTAGGTCTCTTGAGAACTTGTGTTCTTGGAGTTTTTAGAAAGTGTCAAATTTGATGGAGATGAAAGGTCTCACAGGTCAACAACGAAAGTATTAAGATGAAATACAACAAAGACCTGTCAGATCACAGCGGAATGGGAGGAAATATAAAGAATAGTTAGACAGTGTTAATACAGAAATAGACATCAATGCTGCCTAATTGTAAGTTCTTTTCTAAAAAACGGGATGAATGTCCATGTGCTGAGAAAGATGATGAATTGTGTCCAAATGGACAATACCTGAGGCTCATCAAAATAAACTGTCAACTACTTTTTCCGGTTTTTGAAAGGTGCCGATAAAAGATTTGATAAAGGGTAGCGGTTCATCAATTAACCTCAGCCATCTCACATAAGGTAGCAACAATTCTCTGAAACAACGTAAGCCAATCTATACCACACATGGACATTCATCTTCTGAAAATCATTCAAATTCAAAAAACTTGATCATCAAGTGTCAAAAAACGAAAGCTGTTCTATGAAGAGGACGGAAGCTCAAGGAAATAATTTGTGAATTTTATCAGTGACAGTCCTTGCTTCAAAGGGTTTCACAATATAACTATTGGCTCCAGTTTTTACCGCTTCAACAATATTTGCGGTTTGACCTTCTGCCGTGATCATGATGACGGGAATCGCTTTCAATTCTGGATCTTGCCTAATTTGTGAAAGTGCCTCCACGCCTGACATTTCAGGCATATTCCAATCCATGAGAATCAGTTTTATTTTTTCAGCGTCGGGCTTTCGATCTTTTAATTCCTGCAATGCCTTCGCGCCATTAGGGGCTTCAAGGATATTGAAAAAACCTTCTTCATTCAGTATATTACACAGAACTCTTCTCATCGTGGCATGGTCATCGACTACCAGGATGTGACTATTTTTATCTAATGGCATTTCTCTCCTAAACCCAAAGCGACTCTCGTTCACGCAATCATATAGTATTTCTCTATTACATGAGCATCCATTTGTCAAGCAACCTTTCTCAGCATCTCCTTCAAACAAGGACAGCGTTGCTGTATCCTTTCGCCTACCACGAACGCCGCCTCCGCCAGGGAGTGTTGGAGAATGGATTAGTCAGGATGAATTAGCGAATCGGCAATGGCGACTTGAGGGTATCCTCTCCAAATATCAGGGTAATCCGAATTTATTCGTTGAATAATTTCCACCTGTGCAGGTGAGGTATTAACTGTTAGCGTTTAGGTATTAGCTCATGATTGACTGCTTTTAAGAAGAGCCAAATGTTAAAAATTCTTTATCATCTCATGCATGTATTTTTTGTTTTGGTCACAAAAACATGAGTTCGTGAGCGCAAAAGGATGATGAAAACACATCATTTCCAACAGGCTAAAAGCTAAATGCTAATACCTTACACCTACCTGCATAGGTTGAAAAATCATAGATTCGCTCAAAGCTTCCAATCGGGTAGGGAGTAGTTTTTCTCTACCCCCTCCCACACCACCGGACATGCGGGTCCGCATCCGGCGGTTCATAGAAATCATCGCGCTGTCGCGGGATAGTGACACTTGATCCAAAGTTGTCTGATAGAAACGAGTCCCTGTTTTTCGAGATAATGATTGGTCAGTCCCCTATTGGTTGAAAGAGTCTTGGAGAGTTTCCAATATCCTTTCCGACTGAGTCCGACCAGAATGGCCTGGCGTTTGGAAACCCCGAGTTTGAGGAGTTCCCTGCTTCGTGTTCTCGGACGTTTCCATCGTTTCCAATAGCACCTCCGAATCCTGCTTCTCAGCCAGTGATCAAGTTCAACGGCAACGTCGTATTTCAGCCCGATACGAAGTTATAGACGGCAGTAATCCAATCGATTTGAGCATCATGGATGTCCATTTTCTTAGGGCATTGAGTTTTGCGAGTTAGCCTTTTGTTATCTTTGCGGTAATTGCCGTTACGACTCTCAACATAGCTGGTATTGATGGTTTTTCCTCTTCCTTCTGATTGAATCATCTCTCATTAGATCTGGACTTTGAACATTTAATTCATGGTTTTAGTTCTAATTATTCAATAATATCAGTGGTTTTATTTTATGAATGAATTAATGCAAGGTTATTATTTCC
>JBBCAX010000394.1:0-10073 GCA_051382335.1 Deltaproteobacteria bacterium TL4 | reverse complement strand
ATCTTTGTGAAAAAAGACACCCCTTTACGGGAGAAACACCGCCATATTCAATCCAATTCTGCTATTTTTTCAATTTTTACATATCACTCATATTTCGGCAGAATTTGATTTCATGCACGGGTATTGGACTCAAGGTCGCAGACGCCTTGATTGGAGCCACAGCTCACGCCCATCAACTTCCTTTGGTTACCGGAAATGTGAAACACTATAGGGCTCTCTCTGAATTGGAATTAAGGAAGTTGGGGTTGCATCTAAGTTCGGCCACAATATCGGGCCTCGGGTCTAAAGCGGGACAAAAACGTAGGTTGGGTAGAGCGGCAGCGAAACCCAACGAAAAATGGACATCACTGCCTGGATGTTGGGTTTCGCTGCCGCTCTACCCAACCTACTGAAATGATAACTGTCCCGTCTTAGGCCAGTAGCCCAATATTGGCAGCCTTTAGTTTGGTATCAGGAAAATCATTGTATTCCCGTAGTTCCTCGGGACGAACACCGAGACTACTGTCGATTTTTACAATCTCTTAGTGGCCGAAGTTTGATGCAACCCCAGGAAGTTCACCCCAGAATGAAGTTTTCCGCCTCCGAGGTGAGTGCCTTATATGCGGCGGAGAAGCCGTGAGGGGGAAAATTGTCTGCACCGCGGATGAACGCAGATGAAAGGATGACACAGATAAAAGGTCGCAGTTCATCAGCGTAATCGGTGGAATCTGGGAAAATCTGCGGTACAGACGAGGGGAGGCAGAGGAAAGGATGAGATAAATGTAGGGGGGAGAAACGCTCACCTCAGTGAAAGAAGCAACGCTTCTGAAAATAAATCATGGAGGATTTTTAGGATAATGATAGCGACAGCTTGCCACGATTAAAGTTTCCTCTGTAACCTTGTAAACCAGTCTGTGTTCATCAGTAATTCTGCGAGACCAGTATCCCTGAAGCTGATTTTTGAGGGGTTCGGGTTTTCCAATTCCCTTGAAAGGCTCACGACTGATTTCCCTGACCAACCGAAGAATTTTTTGAAAAATCTGAAGTTGTTCTTGTGACCACTGAGTAAAATCCTCAAAGGCTTGTTGTTCAAAAAGAATCTTTCTGTTCATAGTCCTCAAGGTTCACTTCAACCAGATTTTTCCCAGATTCTATATGAGCGATGGATTGGAGCAAGTGTTGTCGATTCGATTCTGAACGCATCAGATGTTCGGTGTCATCGCAAGCTTGGACCGCAATCTCCAGCTCTTGTCCTTGAAACAAGATCTGAAGACTTTTCAAAAATTGTTCATTTAGTTCATCAGCTTGTAAATGATAGGTGGAATACATAAGACTCTTTGTACAAAGAAGGAATTCCCTTGATTCACTCAATGCCACCTCTTCCAGAGGCAGCGTCTATTTATAAAGACTTTATTCTCAATAAATCATCGTTTCATAGGGCGACCTGATATTCCAGAACATCCTGAGCTTCCTGGTTAATCGCATCCGCATGACGATTTAAAATTTCAAAATCTTCAGGACTCACCTTGGTTTCAGGAATAGAAACCTCCTCAGAAATGTTTTTTTTGAGCAACGCTTCAATTTGCCCAAAAGTCTGAATGTCGATTAACACTGCTATCGGAGTTCCAGTTTCATGGGTAACAAATTGTTTATGGATAGCCAGCATAAGTACCTCCTTAATTTATCAAAAAATATGTCCCTCCCATTTTATAGAAGATGCAGGACTGAAAAGCAACTATTTTCTGACTCCCAACATCCAGCAATTCCAAATTTAGGTTTAAGTTGAATTAAGCATCGCTATTTCGAGCTGTTGTGCCATAAATCCAATCAAATGATTCCAGTTATCGAATCAAACGATGCCAATCTATTTTTTTGGACAATTTAAACTCCTCATCACGCTGCCTGTTGATACAATCGGTGACTATTTTGTTTGCCACTCAACCACTAGTACCCCAAGCCTTTTGAAAACAGAGCCCGTTTAGAATAAACTTCCGGGCTTGGCAGTATTTAAAGCTTCTTCTATTTGTTGGCGGAAAAACAAACGGTCCGGGAAACTGCCTCCTTGTAGATATTGATCAGGACAGAACGATTGCTCGAATTCTTTGACCTTGGCCACAGCTTTCATGTTCTCTCCAACCCGACCAAACGATTGAACTTTGAACTTATACTTCACTTTCAATTGTTGTTCTTCCATTTTCAAGTAGCATAGAACTTGGTCCAGTGTTGGAAAGTCTTTAGATTTAGGAGGAGGCACAAATTTTACTTCCACCCAGCCGCTTTTATATTTTTCATATTTACGCGAAAAGCGATATTGGGTCTCAAAGGTTTGCAAAAAGTTTTGAAGAATAGGAAACATCCGCACCTTTAAATCAATTTTGCCCCCGACCGTTAAGGCCTCCTGTCCTCCATAAACCAAGTATAAAGTTCCATTTTTGTCGGAAAAAGGACAATCGGATTCCAAGTCAAACGTCCATTCAAATTTTTTGATTTCTTGTGCTTTTAAAGCAAAATCATGTTCCAAGTCAAACTGTTTTATGACGTGCCATTCAACGGTTTCATCCTTTTTTAAGGTTTTGTCTTCAGCATAAGCGAGTATCAGTGAAAGCGTAGACACACGGACTTCTTCTGAATGCGCGTTTTTTACTTGAAATATTCCTGAAACAGAATCACCTTGATTCCATTCTTCTCCCGTTATTTCCACTGTATATTCAAGAGGACGCTGAAAAAAAAGACTTCTCATAAAACCTCATTAAACGTAAATTGCTGTTAAAATTAGGTGTTCTTGTCGCTGATAATTGCCCTGATGACGAAAGCCGACAGGAAAAGAAGGTCCACATGCTTTGAATAAGGTGAACTCAAACCCGTTAGAAGAGGGGGCTAATGTGACACAAGCATCATGGAATCCCAGATAAACACGAGATTGGGGATAAAAACATTTGAAAATCGATTCTTTGGCGGAAAAGATCAATTTGAGATAATAGTCCTTCTCCGCTCCAGAGAACGTTGACAACCATTCCCGTTCTTGATCGACACAAATTATTCTTTCAATGCGTGGGTTAATCTCTCGTTGTACACTTTCTATATCAAGACCTACTCCGCGAATCCAGCTTTTTCTACCAACAGCCGCGGCACCCCAATCTTCGGCATGAGTGATACTGCCGATAAAAGGAGCAGGCCAGAGGGGTTCTCGGGTTTTGGGATCTTTTAAAATTGGTGGGGGAGGCCCCGCTCCTTCCCCCAAAGCCTGGTGAGCGCAATGTCGGCCCAAAATGAATTCCCAACGCCTTTTGACAGACGTTACCTGTTGAATACATTCCAGTTCTTCAGGCAGAACGGCACAAGGACTTGAAGGATTTCGTCGTTGGCAATGAAAGCGAATTGTTTCTGGAAAAGGAGTCTGAAACATTGGGGGTTACAAAAGGACAAACAGCAGTCCGATACTTGCCATTCCCCCAGTGTAGCTTTTCTTGGTTTTATAGCTGCTTAAGTTCGTATCACTGTCTTTCACCCGATCCACAGCAGATACGTTAATGGCGTGGTATCCAATATGAAATTCAACACTATGCCAAAAGGGAAGTCCAATTCTGACAAAGCCTTCCGTGATCGGTTGAACAAGATTGACATATTCTATGGCGCCAACCCCCTTTTGAATGATTCCGGTGTTGATTTCCATAAGTCCGCCTCCCGCGCCGATCACTAAGGAGACAACAGGGAAAAGAACATGATAATAAACCTCAAAAGATCGGACATTGAGCTTGGTACTCAACGTATAGGTATCATCCAGTTTTTCATCTTCCTTGTAGCCTAATCCCATATATCCTACGTTGGGCAGAACAGGTGCCGGGTGAGAGATTCCGATGCTGAAGCCCGAAACGCTTTCCGAGGTTGCCGTGTAGGCAATGGCACCATCCACACTAAAGCCGAGGAACCGGTCATCCATAAACTGCGCCTGGGCCTCAACCAAAGCACCCCCAAAGACTATCATCAACACCACTAATCGGAGAAACCATCGTTTTTTCATATCAAACTCTTAGCTTTCTTTGCTTTCTTTGCTTTCTTTCGTTGCTTCTTTTTCGACGTCGCTGTCTTTGGGTTCTTCTTTAAGCTCCTTGATTTCTTTCATGTCCTCTTTTTTCCAGTCTTCAAACTGCCCCACCGGTCGTGTGAACGTAAAACGTAGGGGGTCCATCACCAAAGTGCCCCAAATACGGCTTAAAGCACCGTCTTCCCCAAACAGGGCAAACGGGGTAGCTATCACAGCAAAACCGGTTCCCAGCACAATCGTCCCCATTCCAATGACCCGTATGGGGATATCAATAATGATTGCGGTTGCTGTCGGTTTTTCTTTTTCACTGGCATCAACCACTGTACTCGTAAAGAGGAATGCAATAACCAGGCAACTGAGTAATCCTCTCTTGATAGCGTTCATTTGATTTCCTTTCTAGGTGACACCTTCTTCAGTACGCTCCAGTTGGCGAAGCGCTCGATAAAGTTTAAAGCGATCCATCAGGTTGAACTCCTGATATTGCGGTTTTTTAACATGACATCCCCAAAAACCATTCCCGAGCCAGATGGCCGTGCCGCTTTGATGACGTGCCCAAAATTCATCAATACGCCAGGCCTCAGGTTTGGTTTTAATGTCGTGCAAAATAACATCCACCGTTTTCATTTTTCAGTGGTTGGAGATTGAGAATGGAAATATTCTTCAAGTTTTGCTTCTGCCTGATCTCCAAAAAACATTTCACAGACCTCTTTTAAGCCCGGTGCATTCCTGAGATCTTCGGTTCTGACAACTTGTGATATTTTAGAACGTCTCCGCAAAAAATCTTCCAGTTTCGTGATCATTTCCCACCGAGCCGTTTGTTCAATTTCACAGCGGATGTACTCTGCGTTTTTAATCAAGACTTCTGCCATTTTAGGATCACAGCGAATACTTTCCAGTAAGCCAAACGCCCGATCACCGTATCGTCTCCACAACCGAATGGAAAGCGGTTCCGAAGAAGAAGGTGAGGTCATTCCGTCCAGATCCATCAGCTTGGCTTGATGAAAGAACTCATCTCTGACATATTTGGGAGACTCTCCGTACCATTTTTTATTTGAAAACGAGAGCTCAATTCCAAGTTTTTTTATTTGATGGCAGATTTCATCCCCAACATTCAGACAGTCTGTGAGTTTCCCTCCAAAAATACTGAGGTGTTTTTGCTTCTCGTTGACCTCAACGGCATGTTTCCTCGAAAGTTGGACCCAATCCACAGGTCCACCTCCTTGACCGCTAATCACAAGCGGACGGACTCCGCATCGTTCCGCGACAATATCCTTAAAAGTCAGGGGTTTTTCCAAATTTAATCTTTTGTTGATATTATCTAAAACAAACTGACGATCCTCATTGGTAACTTCAGTATAGGGGGAATCCACCTTGGTATCCGTGGTCCCTAAACACGTTCGAGGTCCCATGGGGATCACGAAAAATAAACGTCCGTCATCCGCAAAAAACGTCAGTATCCGTTTATGAGGGCTTAAGCGTTTTACCAGTAAATGGATCCCCTTGGAAAACACATGTCGATGTGTGGTGGTTTGTCCTGACCTTTGATTATGCTCATCCACAAAAGGACCGCAGGCGTTAATCAGCACTTTGGCTTTAATCGTGAATTCTTCGCCGCTCATTTCATCTTTAGCCTTAATATGCCATAAGGCCCCATCAAAGGACGCTGCTTGAGAACTGACATAATTTGCGGCAATACATCCATGAT
Organism: Deltaproteobacteria bacterium TL4; assembly: GCA_051382335.1. Taxonomy (GTDB): domain Bacteria; phylum SAR324; class SAR324; order SAR324; family NAC60-12; genus JBBCAX01. The sequence continues at coordinate 4,344 of JBBCAX010000394.1, read as the reverse complement.
TGAGAGCTGTGCGGATAAAATTAAAAACAAACCGTGCGTCATTGTCATGAAGATACGCATCCGAATATTCCACACCGCCGACACTCTGGTCTAATTTGATAACCGGTTCCTCAGCTTGCATTGTTTTTTTCAAAAGTAATCGCGGTGCTTTTGTGAAAAAGTTTCCCATGAACCAATAGAGCAGTGTGCCTAAAAAAACAAAAATACGAGGCTGGCGAAACCCTTGGGTCAACGTGGTGTAGAAGCGCATTTCTTCTACGGTTGAGGGGTAATTCCGCATCAGCCGGTTTCGGGAAAGACAAAGCTTGCGGACTAATAAAAACTCCAAGGATTCCATGTATTTAATTCCGCCCCAAGCCAAGTTCGAAGAATGATGGCTGGTGAACCCCGCAAAATCCCTCTTGTCGATTAAAGCGACTTTTGCGCCTTTTGAGGAAAGGGCGGACGAAGACACGGCGCCATTGATTCCGCCTCCAAGAATCAGGACATCAAATGTTTGTCCTTTTAATTTATTAATATTCGTAGTTCTTAATGACATGGGTTCCTTTTTTTGATTAGGATGACAATAACGAGAAAAAAATGAATTTATTTTGCCTTAGAATTGCGCAGAAACCCCCACATTGGCCGTCGTTGACTTGGTTTCTACACTATCCTTGGGTTTCAGAATTTTTGAACCCAAAATTGCATGGAAACGAAAGGTATTGATTTTGCCTTCAGGGTAATACTCAATGCCACCGTAATATTGAGTTTCTATCTCATCTATTCCAATCTGCTCTCCTGGAACCCCATCTTGTTTTTCCGTATCCCCAACAAAACGTAAGATCGTATGGAGGTACGGTGTTTCATATCGAAGTCCCAAAATATTAGACTGAATTTTATGTTCATTATTGGTCAGGACGGTAGGTTCGCTGCCTCCAAAGCTTCTAGAAATATTAAACTCAGGACGAACCCACTGGACATATTCCAGTTCTACACGAAGGTTTGCGGCTTCATGAACTTTTATATTTGTTCGTAATCCAATCGCCGCATGCTGCTCCGCATACTCCTCTTTGACTTCTGTGATGGAATTGGTTCCATTATCAATGGCAAGCGTGCTTTCTGCGCTGGGAAAGAACCCGAAAACGATGAGCGATTTGATGCGTTCATCAATCAGATTTCCTCGAATAGTCATGTTGACACTTGCGCTGCTTTGATTATCCCGACCCAGTGGACTGTTGACCATCTGAAGTGTGATTTGTTGCTCAACAAACTCAAAGGTCATCTCACCCCCCACTTCATAATACGTTAATTTGGGAAGTGTGCGGGAAGACTGGTATAAATCCATTTCTGAATAAAATTGACTTTCCAGGGCCCCTGCGAGGACTTCGATTTTTCCAACCCTGAATTCAGGCAGAAAACTTACAATTTCCCGGGTAATATACCAAAGGTCCAAGGCTTCACCTGTATTATCGATACGATCTTTGGCATCAAAGGATTTATTAAATTGGAGTCTTACGCGGTAGGTGGTTTTCGGATCAACATTTCCTTTGAAATTCATCCGGGCCCGTGAGATTCTAAATTTGAGACTGGAGTCCAATTTCAGGGTCTCCGTTATTTTTTCTTCGGCATCTTCCAGTATCTTTTCGTTTTCAGAGGTTTCAATCACTAAATCCATACGAAATTCCAGACCAAAAGTATGATGCTGGAGATCCAGTTTCTGGTTTTGTGCCCAAAGCCAAGGGGTACCGGACAAGAATAGCACAAAAAACACCAAGACGAATCCTTTAATCTTCATGAAACCTCCTTAATTGAAAAGCGAAGACCTACTGTTTGCCTGCGGAAAAAATGAGCTCTAAGACAACACATGCCACATTCTTTGTTGAAATACAATCTTGATTTATACAAAATCATATTTATAGACGTTCAATTAAATAGAGGCAGAATACTCACCCTGTGCGTGAAGGGAAATATCAAAGCGCCAAAAACTTTTGACCGTCATGTTTTCAAGAATTTTGCCACCGTTTGATGACTTCCAATGACAACCAAGATCTCACCTTCTTTGATGATTTCTTCTGGCAACGGATTGATGTTCCATTGCGGCAGGTTGTCTTTGTCATGGCTAATCACCGCTAAGATGTTCAGTTTATAATTAGTTTTGGTTCGGGCTTGTTCAATGGTCAAATTGGTGAAGGAATCCGGTGCCGTAAATTCGATGATATCAATGTCGGGAGAAGATTCAAGCTTGTCGAGAAAAGAAGGTTTGATGTAACTATACGCAAGACGCTGCCCCATGTCTCGTTCAGGATGTACGACTTGAGTCACGCCTATCAATTCAAGAATTTGTGCGTGTGCCCGGTTGATGGCTTTGGCTACAATCGTTTTGATTCCCAACTCTTTGAGAATCATCACCACCAAGATACTGGCTTCAATATCTTCACCAATGCACACAAAGACCACATCAAATTTTTCGATGCCTGCTTCTAATAACGATTTTTTGTTGGTTGCGTCAAACTGAAGCGCCAAACTGATGCTATCCGCAATATCCTGGACTTTTGCCTCATTAACATCAATGGCCAAGACTTCGTAGCCATTTTGCGCCAGGGTTTTTGCGACTGAAACGCCAAAAACTCCCAGACCAATTACCGCAAATTGTTGTTTCATCCTATCATAATCCTTTCTTGTGGGTAGTGAATATGCGTTTCCTTTTGTTGAAGCAGAGCCATAAAAAGGACCAAGGGACCCAAACGGCCAACTAACATGGAAAAGAGGATAATCATTTTAGAGGGCACGGAAAAGAGCGCACTCAAACTGTTGGTTCCGCCATCCCCTGTTGACAAGCCAACCGTCGAAAAAGCGGAAACGACTTCAAACAGTGTTTTTTCAAAATTCGTGTGTTCCAAATCCACAACAAATAACGTGATGGTACAAACATACAGCACAGAAATCGCAAGAATGACGAAAGCTTTGGAAAGGATTTCCTGTGGAATTTCCCGATTGAAAATCACCGTTTTCTTCTGTCCTTTTAAAACACACCAGATATGGACCAGCACCAAAGAAAACGTGGTGGTTTTGATGCCTCCACCAGTACTGCCAGGAGAGGCTCCAATGAACATAAAGCCCATAAAAATAAATAAAGTCCCCGCTTGTAATAGCGAATAATCAACAGTGTTGAAGCCTGCTGTTCGAGCCGTCACAGAGGCAAAAAAAGCAGTCAGAAATTTGGTTTTCCAATTTAAATCACCTTGAGAGAACAGATAGTTCCTTTCACTGAAATACATCAACACGGTTCCCAAAATCAGTAAACACACTGTAGTGATGAATACCAAGCGGGTATGAATGGAAAATAGCTGTCGTTTTTTAAGAAACCTTTGATAAACATCATTAACGACCACAAAGCCGATTCCGCCCAGGATGATCAGGATCGCAATCACTAAGTTAAGGGACCAGTCTCCTTGATATCGGATTAAACTATCAGGAAAGAGACTGAAACCTGCATTATTGAAGGCGGAAATCGAGTGAAAAATGCCATAAAAAATAGCCTTCCCCACCGAAAACTCCTGTAAGAATTTTAAAGTCAGAAGAACCGCTCCAACGGCTTCCACTAAAAAAACGTAGGTAAACATGATCTTTATGAAGCCCTCGACTTCTGAAAAATAAGCCATATTCATAAATTCTTTAACACGGACGCGTTCCTTCAAACTAATCTTTTCTCCCAATAAAATGGCCAGAAACGTTGCCATGGACATATACCCCAAACCTCCCACCTGAATCAAAAGCAGGATAATGAGCTGTCCCCATAAAGTAAATTCAACGGGCGTGTTTTTAACAATCAGTCCTGTCACACAAACAGCGGACGTTGCCGTAAACGCGGCATCCATGAAAGACAACTCTGTGGTCGTCGCAAGGGGCAATTTCAAGAGAAGGGTCCCTAGCAGGATAAAACCCAGAAAACTCAAAACGAAAATCTGAGTATGTGTTAGTTTAATAGGCCTCACGGTTAATGCTTTCAATGGTTTTCTCGCTTCTATAGACTTTTAGATAAGTTTTTCCCACTGACTCGGAGTTGGGAAACCTCCGACCTCCTCTCCTCTCCGCTCGTCCCTCGCTCCGTTCCGTTCCGGCGCGGACGCTTCCCAACTCCTCTCTACCTCTGCCCTCCTACTGACCTGGGGAGAAGGCGAGCCGAAACCCGTAGATGTGGAACCGGTCGTCGGGCGAGTTGATGGAACGAATCGCCGAACGCGAGTCCCAGGCGAAGCTGCCCCAACAACCGCCGCGGTTGACACGGATCGAGCCATTGGACGGTCCACGGGGGTTCGTTGAAGGACTTTGTGAGTAATAATTTTCACCGTACCAATCCTGAAC
>JBBCAX010000393.1:0-2642 GCA_051382335.1 Deltaproteobacteria bacterium TL4 | reverse complement strand
TGCCCTTGTGGAAGTGGGAAAAAATATAAGAAATGCTGTGGAAAAAAAGGAATGGCGGTTCTCTGAACTTCAATCTACCCTTCTTCACCGGAAGGTCACATTCGTTCCAATGAATCAAGAATTTTTTCTAACGGAGGGGGTGCGTTTTTCGGCTGCCACAGGGGTGCACTTTTCCCTTGCCATAATCACTCGTTTTCTCCACGCATGACAACCATATTGATTTTTACGGAGAGACATGTGTATCTAAGGCCGTTTCAATACCATCCAAGGTTTTTTGCATGCGACCACAAAAATCAGTTAAAACTTATTCAATGCTTTGCTTTAGGTTTAATAATCAGGTTCAGTGCAATACCCATTTCCTTGAGTCTTGCAATAACGGGAACAATACTTCCATAGCGAACACGTGTATCCGCTTCAATATCAACATAAGGTTCTGACTGCGATTGCGACCATCCCAATAAACGCTGCTGAAGTTTTTCCTGGACTTCTTCAAGATGCGTAAATCCTATTAGATCATCATTAACATAGAGCACCCCATTTTGATCAATGATGACTCGAATAGGCTTTTGCACCGGAAGATTATCTCTGTTATAGCTTTCCTCAGGCAAATCGACCTGGATAACGTGGTGAACTACAGGGGCCGTTACCATAAAAATGATGAGCAAAACCAAAAGTACATCAACAAAAGGTGTTACGTTAATCTCACTGAGTGACTCATTTTCCTGCCAAGGAGAAACGTTCATGAACGATCCATTCCATACGGTTACTGAGTTCCAGGCTGAATTCTCGCATTTGATTAGAAATCTGGCGAGCTTGATTACGAAAATAATTATAAGCAATTAATGCGGGTATTGCCGCTAACAACCCTGCTGCGGTTGCAATGAGTGCTTCTGAGATTCCAGGCGCAACAGCCGCCAGACTTGTAACTCCACTCGTTCCAATATTTTGAAAGGAATTAATAATTCCAAGGACCGTTCCAAAGAGCCCAATGAACGGAGCTGCACTTGAGATCGTTGCTAATATGCTGAGACGAGCTTCAATCAAACTGTATTGCTGGTTGAATCCAAGCTCCATGACTCTTTGGATTCTATCCTTAAGATGAGCTAGCATATTCTTATCTTGCGAGATGGAATCCGAATCTTCTAACAGAATCTTTCGCAGCTGCGAAACTTCCCGGTATGCGATCTTAAAAACCTGAGCATCTGGTGCAAACTCAAATTCGTCGACAAGGTCGTGAAGCTGATCCAAACGGGATTCTTTTCTAAAAAGACGAGAAAACTCTTTATTTTGGGAAACAACTTTCCGAAATTGCATTGCCTTAAGGATAATAATTGCCCAGGAAAGAGAGGACATAACGACCAGTACGAAAAGCACCATCTGTCCTATGACACTTCCGTCAATAACCAATGCCAGCATTTCATTTCCCTGAAAGCTAATATTTAATGGTGACATAGGTTAATCATACGCAAGTGGAACTTTAGAAACTATTGAAATTACATAAAAGGATGGCAGAATTTTATAATCCGGTAAACTCAACACGTCGATTTTTACTCCATGCTTCTTGATTGTGTCCCTGATCCACAGGACGTTCTTCACCAAAGGTGAGTATATCAAATTGTGTAGGATTTGCTCCTTTTGAAATCAAATATTCCAAAATGGATTGTGCTCTTTTCTCACCCAATGCTAGGTTGTACTCACTACTTCCACGTTCATCTGCATGCCCCTCTAATTGTATACGAATGTCAGGATTTTTTTGAATCCAGTAATAGTTTTTTTCAAGTAGCTCTTTAAATTCATCTTTTACGTTACTCCGATCAAAATCAAAATACACAGTTTGAAGTTCATAAATGGTTTCGGCTTGAAGTGTTTCTTCTGGAGGAGCTTCTACGATGAGAGGAACTTCTTTTCCTGACTCGGGATCTACATAAGTACGATTTGTATCTCTTGAGCTTGATGCTACGTTATTGGTCGTCCGTGCTGTTTCTGGAGACTGTTTATTTGATACAGAGTTAGGGGAAGATGAAGGCGTTTTTTCTTTTGTTGCCAGAGCTTTTAAGGCCTCGGCTTGGGCCTGTTTTTGAGCATCTGTGGTATTCTGACTACCAGATGGATTTGATTGCGGACTACTACTACAACCTACAATAAAAAATAAAAAACATAGAATACCACAAAGATTATATCGTGCTCGTTTCATAACAACCTCGTTCATAAGAAGTGTTTGTATTGCCTGGACTTCTCAAATAGAAAACAAACCGAATTTAAGTGTTTGGCCTATCAGAAATATCTGGTCATACTAGCGAAGGGCTACAAAATTGGCAAGAGAATTTGAGTGTCTTTCATTCCAAGTCTTTATATCACGGAGAAAAGGTAGGCGAATCCCCATACAACGGAAACCGGAAACAAGGTAAGGATCAAAGAGTTCAATTAAATAGGGGGTGGAGGTTCTAATGGGAAAGGTTTTTCTGCTTACTTCAAAAATACAAGGCCCTTCTGCCAAATAAAGGCGAGATTGCTCTCCTACTATGGCTAGGGGGGGGGGACACGGCTTTCTCATAAAAAAAAGATTGTGTTTCAGAAGGATAGAAAGTTATCATAGGACTTCAACCCCAACCCTAAAGGAGTCTTATGACAGAAGAATCTCA
>JBBCAX010000392.1:0-18289 GCA_051382335.1 Deltaproteobacteria bacterium TL4 | reverse complement strand
AACATGGGGAATTCCTCCTGAAAAGTTTGTTTTGTTTCGTCACAAACAAATTATCAGATTGTTCCTCATGTTTCAGGTCATTTAATTTTTTGCGTTTTACGCTGCTACAAATTTGGCGAAGGTATTGATAAATTAGTTTGATTACCTTTAAAACCAATAGGATCTTTTATACTCCATCGTCCTACTTCTGGATCATAGTCTCTAGCTCCAAAACGAACTAACTGAGTATCGGTATCATACAATCCCCCTGCAAAGCCAAAAGGTTGAAATTCTGGATTACCATCTTTGAGAATCTTACCCCAAGCATCATATTCCATGTCTTGGACAACGTTGCCATCACTAACGTCAATAATCAGTTTTGGACTCCCTAAGTGATCAGTAATAACCCGATAGCTCTTTTCTTCTTTTATGATGGTGTCAGGAACATTCAATTTACTACCATAAACAAACCGACTCACAACCTTTCCACTTCCATCGATTTCCGCAACCGGATTGAGTTGATCCTTATACAACCAACCTTTAACCAACTTACCATTAACCTTCTTTCCAATCCTTCGATTCTGTCCATCGATCACATACTCAATCACTTTCCCATCGGGAAGCACCACCTTCATCAAGTTACCCAATACATCATATTCATAGGTCGTGGTTTGACCATCAACTGTCTTGGTTTTCAGTTCCCCATTGGCTGTGTAGGTATAAGTGGTATCACCGTATTTGAGCAATCGGTCTTGTTGGTCGTAATCGCCTTTTACTGTGCCAGAGGTTCCTGTATAGCTGAGACGATTGCCATTGTCATCGTATTCGTAATGAGCAAAGAGAACATTGTTCTTTTTGACATTGGTCAGACGTCCAGCGAGGTCATATTCATAATCATAGGTATCGGTTTGTCCTTCGATGGTCTCGATCTTTTGGGTGATTCTCCCCAATTTGTCACGGGTATATTGGACATTAAAAAGGGTTGAACCACTGAACGCTGCATTGTAAGTTTTCAGTTCACCATAGGTGTTGTAAGTTTGGGTGGTGGTGACGCTGCTTAATGTAGTGCCAGTGAGGAAACCATTCTGTTCGTTACGACTCAGCGTGAGGTCTCCAGCTTGGGTGAGAAGTCCATCATTGTCGTATTGAAAGTTGATGACATACTCCCCATTAACACTCCTTGAAGTGATCCAGAAGTTATTGTCGTAAGTCTGGCTGACGCTGCCTGAGATGGTTCCGCTCCACTCTTCTTTGGTTAGCAGGAATCCATCGAAGGTGTAGGAAAGGGTTCCACCCTCTGGAGCGGTGATGGTCTTGAGCTGTCCGGTTCCTGGTTTATAACTAAAGAGGATTTCTCCTCGTGGGATGACAATCTTATCCAGCAGATCATCGTTGGGGTCGGTTTTGTAGACGAAGTCGATGGTTTTGCCGTCGGGTCTGGTGATGCGATCGATTTGCTTGTCAAGATTGTAAGTATAACCAGTGCTCAGCTTACTGGCGGGGACGCCGGAGTCACTAAGGGCGGGGGGAGTGTAAGCCTGTATCAGATTAACAGGGTTGTAATTAAACTGATGGGCGTCTCGGCCAGGCGGGGTAAGGGCTTCTGTATTGCCATTGGCGTCGTAGGAGGTTGCGATCACTCGACTATCGGACAGGGTTTGTTGGGTGAGCCAGCCATTGGCGTTGACATCAAACTCCACGGTGTGAGCCAAAGGATCGGTGATACTGGCGAGGTAGCCATCGGTGCCATAAGTGAGGGTGGTCACCCGATCCCCCTGAGTTATCACGCTCAGGCGTCCTCGTTGATCATACTCGTAGGTGGTCTTTTCGAGGCCTGGGGCCTGGAACTCCAAGACTCTGGTTTGATGATCCAGCACCGTTACAGTTTGACGTCCCGCCGGACTGGTGGAGATCGCTGTCTTGGTGGCGGTGTTAAAGAGTGTGGTGTAAACACGTCCATTGAGACTCACGATCTCAGTTTGAGTTTGCGGACTGGTTTTATCCTTGGGGTCAGCCAGGCTCACTGAGCGTTCCATGGTAGTCGTGGCTTTGAGTCCTCCAGGAGTGGCAACCGTGGTCTCTTTGGGGATGGGAGACTGCATATTCCAGCGGGGATCAGGTCCTGGCACAGAGGTAGCTACTGTTCCATTCGGCGATCTGGTTTTGAGACTGCCATCTACCCCAATGAGGATTTCAGCTTGAATACCTCCAGGTTCATGATTGAGCCTGAGTTGTTCACCGGTAGGAAGATTTTTCACAGTGTATGAAGTAAGACGTTCCATCGCGGTAGTCATCGTGATTGTATAATTGTCTGAATTTCCTGTACGTGTCATGCTCCAGAAGCCTCCAGCGGCGTTTTCATCTTTGATCAGCCTTCCGAACTCATCATAAGTAAATAGGGAAGCATTACCTTTGGGATCAGTGAACGAGGTTAGCAGACCCTCGTCAGTATAAGTGAATTGGGTGGTATTTCCCGCTGGATCCGTGCTGCTGGAAAGATAGCCGTTTTCGTCCAGCTTCAACGTTGTTCGTTGACCATAAGGAGCAACAATCGTAACGAGTTTTCCAGAATCGTCCCGCTCAATTTGGGTCATGTTTCCAGCTCCATCTTTAATTTCTTTCAAGAGTCCCGCTGCATTATAGCTAAAACTGTAAATAGTCGCTCCTGTGGCTGCGTTTACAGTGAGCAGATGTTTCCCTGTAGCGTTGAAAGCGTAAATCTGACTCCCATCTTCTGAGGCGATATTGATGGGTTGCCCCGTGAAATTCTCCAGCGCGGGAGAGATTTTTAGAATTCGTTTGTTGCCAGCGTCCGATACCAAAAGATTGTCCTGACTATCCAAGGCCAGATCTAGGGGAAGGAACGTAGTCTGAATAGCGGGCTCTCCGTTTTTACTGGAACCTTCCGCTCCAGTGCCGGCTATGGTAACGATCATGCCGTCAGGGCTGACCTTGCGGATTCTACCATTCTCAGAGTCCGCGATAAACAAATTACCTTGTTTATCTACCGCGACAGCGTTCGGACGACTCATCCTGGCCTCAATAGCGGGTCCGCCATCACCACTATAACCCTCCTCGCCATGGCCCGCTACTGTAGTAATCAGACCATCGGGAGTGACTTTGCGGATTCGATGATTACCCGCGTCCGCGATAAATAGATTTCCCCGCTCGTCTAACGCTATGCCTGTAGGAAAATTTAGTTGAGCGTTGAGAGCGGCTCCTTCGTCACCACTGTAACCCAATTCCGCCGTGCCAACAATTGTAGTCATCAAACCATCAGGTCGGAGTTTTTTAATTTGCGAGTCCTCCACGAGGAACAAATTGCCTTGTTTGTCAAAAGCAAGACCGGATAGATAAGCCATTAAGTCTTTGCCATTTTCGCCGCCGCTTACCTCACAAGCGCCAGCGATAGTGGTAAGGGTTCCCTTTGGCGTGAGCTTATCAACTCGATTCTTAAGCATAACGCTTACCAAATTACCTTTACCATCCACTGTCATTTTAGAAGAAGCGATTATGCCAACGTCATCTAAACCAACGGCTCCCTCTTCGAAAATGGTAAGGACTCCTGCCGGTGTAAGTTTATAAATCCGATAGCCTACCTCATGATTACCGGTAAGCTCCTCAAGATACCTCCAGGAAATGATAAACAGATTATCATCCCCATCCACCGCTATACTGGTAGGATAAAGATCAAGGTCCTCAATATGGTCCATATTTTCTGCTACAGTCGTGGCCATATAAGAGAGATTCCGCGCGCTACGCCATTCCCCGTTACCCAGATAGAGTGTTTGATCAAGGGGGTCATAAGCGTGTAACTCACTGAGACCCCAGCCGCCAAATTTTTGCTCAGGCGTGTTCCAGGTTCCAATTTCCGTGGTATATTCCTGCCAACGAGTCAATTTAGTCCGGGAAGGAACTCCCTTCAGGGGAATGCCGGTGGCTAGATCAAAACTTCTAAACTCCGGCGCCGGGACTTGATAGAAAGCTGGATAGACATAACCAATCCGAACCCTCAGCTTTTGCCTGCCTTGTAAAACACGGCCATAAACGTCTTTTCCATCCCATTCGAAAGTATAACTTTGGTCAGGCTCCGCGGGAAAAGTTTGCTTGAATTGTCTTCCAGCGACGGACACTTCCAACTCTATGCTCTTCAGATCTGGAAAAATCTCGGTTCCACTAAGAGGAATGGTGAGGACTTGTCCAACTTTGCGTCCAGGAACACGAGCGCTCTGATAATTGAGACTGAAGGGACTTCCAGGAATCTTGAGCACTTCGCCCAAAGTTTGGTTTTGGCAATCAATAATTGAATTGCATGGTTTTTTATGGCTCTTACCCGCTCCTGTGTTGTGACCCGGTTTCTGTCTGGGAGATGGTCCCATAGAAATCATGGAATAATTCATGTCATAGGGGCTGAAATGCCTCATCGGAACTCGCCACAGAGTTTGGCCTGGCTGATAGAGAGACGCGAGTTTTCGCTGTTCCGCTTGCGTTACCCCAAGTTCGGCTAAGAGGGTAGCGTGATCCGCCACGTCGTCGCCATCGATGTCGATTTCAGCGACACCGTCATTGATACTCAAGATTTTGATCACTCTTCCGTCATCCGTGGGAATCCAGGCGGGTGTGTTTTCCTCCGGTGTTTCAAGCGGGGCGCACCCTGTGGCGGGAAGTGAAGGATCGGGGGACCTTCTCGACTGAAAGCCGCTGTAATAAGCGGTCGGAACACTGAGGCCCACGGGAAAGCCGAGAAAATTTTCCACGTAGAAATAAACAGGTTGATCCAGGAGGACTTCCTCAGCTCCGGCGGCTTCCGCTTCATCCACACTGAGTTCAACCGCGTAGGTATAGCCGCTTGAGGGAGGAAGAGGGGCAGGCATCGCTTTGGGACCATGAGGGCCAACCGTGTATTCAGTGACCCGGAGATGCAGGGTTGTTAAAGGTTGAGTTGTTCCATCTGGAAGAGTCATAGTCGCGTTTGTCTTTTGAGGGAAAAGCAAAGTTGCCTGACGAGTGCCGTCTTCATCAGTCACAGGTGAACCTTGCGCCACCTGAAAAGGTTCGTTTGAATCAAGATCGATGGTCGTTACTTTGGCATCATAAGCAAGCAGAATCACCTCTTCCAGCAGCACATAATCCTGCCAGGGAACATGGATTTGTTTCCGCGCGGGAAGAACGTTTTCTTTGGCGTAGTTGACCGTGAGTACCAGGCCTCCATTGACCGCCAGATCAAACATCCCATCTTTACGGGTTAGCGTTTTTCCATATTCAGGATGGTCAAGAATGGTGATTGTTACGCCCGGAAGAGGGTTTGCCTCACGATCCATGACTTTTCCACGAAGCACCGCCGCCCGTTTGGCTTCAATGGTTCCCGGTTCCACCCCTCGCTGAATCGGATTACCGCCTGTATAAAGAAACTCGGTCGCGCTGGCTAGGGTAGTGACTGTGGTTAGATTTACTTCAGGAGCGACGGCCACAGGATCAGGAGGAAGGGATGTAAGGTTTATGGTAATGTTAGTTGAAGGACCAACGTTTCCCGCCAGGTCCGTCACTAACACCGATAGTTGGCTCCCATTTTCCGCGGCCATAATAGCCGTAAAGCCGCCATTCTGATCCGCTTCAATCAGCGCGCTTTCTTTGGTATTGACGTTAGTAATAGTCACGGAAGCACCCATTTCCAGTGTCCCTGCAGGCGCGCTCAAACTTACCCGCTCATCAGAATCCCGCTCAAGAGTGATTAGACCGGAATTAATCGCGGAAGGAGGCGTTAGATCAAGAGTGATATTCAGGGTTAAGGCGTCTTCATTGCCAGCCAGATCAACAGCTTTCAATTCAAACGTATTCAACCCTTCCAAAAGAGGAAGATCTTGACTGAATGCCCTGTTTTCTCCCAGAGAAACGCTTTGTCCTTTAACCGTAAGAGTGGCTGTTTCGTTAACCTGACCGGTAATGGTTTTTTCCCATTGATTGGTGAATATCTCTGTGGGAAAGTCCAGACTGATTGTGGGGGGAGTGGTGTCAACCGTGAAACGTACCTGAGCGGGAGATGGGGAATTGCCCTGCTTGTTCTTAATGGCGGCGGAGATTAATTGGGGACCTTCCTGAAGTGGAGTGGTTGGGATACACGCGGATCCGCTTTCGCTGTGGGTACAATTTACCGCCAATTCATGATTATCTGTATAGAAACGCAGGGTAGAAATATCTAGCTCCGAGCCGGTTCCTTTATAACTCACTTTTAACTCAGGGGTTGTGGTATTGAAATAACTCCCATCGGCTGGGGCGGTGAAGGTGAGTTCAATCATTGTATCGATAAGAGCTACCTTAACATTTGTGCCCATCTCGCCATTGTTGTTTTGGGTGAAAACCAGTAAATATGTCGCGCCTTGCGGGATTGTGGTATTCGCTGCTATAGCGTAGCTCAGATCACTTCCGGTTTTTGCCAAAGCAGCGATAGCGGGTTCATGCTCCAGTTTTGTATTGGCATCCGAACCCCAATAAAGGACATAGTGTGTGAGCTCACTTTCATCGTCCGCTTTCGTGATTAGGACCTCTCCAGAGAATTGATTTTTGTCAGGATCGGTGTCAAGAAAATTTACACCTTTTGCCGGAACAGCGGGTGGCTTGTCAGAATTCCCGGTTTCCAGAAATTTCATTATAAACTCAATAAAATTCTTAAAAAGCCGGATTAAATATTCCAGCCAACCTTTAAGGCTTTCCCAAAACCCGCCAAGAAAACCACGTTGATAAGAAGACGTCTGAGTTTCCGAGCTTGTTTTGATAAAATTACTGGTCTTGCTGACAAACTCTGGCTTAGCCAACGCGTCATTAAATTCTTTCAAAGTCCTGATCTTGTTTTCTAACAGGAAACCGTTAAACCGATTCAAATCACTTTCCACTCTTTGCCTGTGATCCTTATCCTCAATGGTCTCAAGATAAGATCGCATGGTCTCTGAAATTTGAACATCAGCTTCGTCTGACTGGCCCGAATCTTCTTTTTGATTCGAGGTGTCACCTCCGCAACCGATTAACAGAAAGGAAACTAAAAGGAGTACAACCCAAGCCCTTTTTGTCTGAAAGTAGGATGGCCAGCTTTTCAAGGTTGGAGAGGCTCGCCGACTCGCCGACCCGAAATTTGGTTTGGTTTGGTTTGGTTTGGTTTTGTTTGGTTTTGTTTGGTTTTGTTTAGTTTAGTTTGGTTTAGTTTTATTTGGTTTGGTTTGGTTTGGTTTTGTTTGGTTTGGTTTGGTTTGGTGAAAATCGCTGAGTGACGAAAAATCGAGTCGATTCATAACGCTCCTGGGTGTTGAGGATTAGGAAAAGGAAAGAGTGCGTCCCGTAATCCGCTTATGGCAAATCCTGAACAGGATTGTCAAGGAAAAATTTTTCCAATTTCAAGGACCAATAAGTGATCGTTCACTCACCAGTATTGAAATCGTTAGCATTATGCCACGTTTTCGAATAAGTCTGTTGCCATCTTATCATTTTATGGATAGGTAGTGGATATATTCCAACAACCATTGCTCGCGATGGTCCAGATTTCTTTGCGAAACCGGATCATCTCCACAAAGAAAAGCCCTTCGCACACAACGAGAAACGCAATGATAATATCGCGTACTTGTCAAAGAAATCTGTGCCTCACGGGAAATCGTCATAAACTGCCTTTCTTATAAAAAAACAAAAATGAGAATTTGATTTTCAAAACAAAACTGAAACATAAGGGATTACTTTGCAAGATAATTCAAGTCGCCGTAAAGAAACTACTTATATGCTATGATTATCATTTTCGTATTTCCTCCGGCACAGATCCGGACTTGCGCTGCTAACGCATCCGGCTCCTGCTTCGAGTCAGACGAACAGACGTTGATTTGGATACGGGTGAGTAATTCTTACCGAAGGAATGTGAAGTCTAACCAGAACCGTGAAGTGGTCCTAGTTCATACTTGCGGCTTTATGGCTTCTTCGTCTTAGTGATTTGAACCACATCCGACAGATTTCAGTCCGAAAAGCATCCAGGGAGTCTCTGTTACCAGGAACTCCGTAGTAGTTGTATAGACCGATTAAAACAGACCTCAGCCATTTTCCTTGTTCATGCGCATTCTCCTGTCGTTTGCGTTTCACCTCAAGCTTAAGGGCTTCCAGTTTCTTCCGCATCCGTTTGGAAATGGTGATCCGAGTGAGTTTGAATTTTCCGTCCTTTATCCGAAGGTCGCAGATGTGAGTAAAACCCAGGAAATCAAATGTTTCTGGTTTACCTTCTCCCCGTACCTTCCGGTTTTGAGCGGCAAATCTCCCAAACTCGATGAGACGTGTTTTATCTTCGTGTAATGTTAACCCAAATTTTGAGAGACGTTCTTTTAGCTGGTGATAGAAATGCTCGCCATCTTCAAGGTATTGAAAACCCACAACGAAATCATCCGCATAACGAATGATGTAAACTTCGCATCGAGCTTCCCGCCCTCTCCATTGATTGACCCATAGGTCTAAAACGTAGTGAAGGTAGCTATTCGAATAGATTGGAGACGCTACCGACCCTTGTGGTGTTCCGACCACTGTTTTGGACCACTTTCCCTCTTCTATGACTCCGGCGCTCAGCGTTTTCTCTACCAGACGTAAAATCCTCTTATCGGAGATTCGATGCTCCATGAATTTCAACATCCAAGCCTGTCGGAGCGTGTCGAAAAATCCACGGATATCGGCGTCCAGTATGAAGCTGACTTTCCGTTGGGTGATGGCCACATACAAGGCGTCTAACGCTTGATGTTGACTCCGTCCAGGCCGAAACCCGTAACTAAACCCCAGGAAATCTTCCTCGTAAATCGACTCCAAAATCCAAACAAGACCTTGTTGAACGATTTTATCTTCGAGAGCGGATATGCCGATTGGCCTTTGACGGCCATCCGACTTAGGCACCCACACTCGAAGGGATGGTTGAGGAGAATAGCGTTGCTTATGTATCCTCTGGTGTAGATCCTTGATCCGTTCCCTGAGGTTTTTACCGTAGTCCTTCCAGGTCTCCTCGTCCACTCCTGCCGCCGCGTTACGGTTGAGTTCCCTATAGGCTCTCTGTAGTAATTCAGGAGAAAAGTGGTGAAAGAGATTATTGAACTGAAGATGGGGATCCCGTTTCGCTGCCGCTCGTATCCTGCTTAAACCACCCTCTGATTTTTCCGGTCCCTGAGTCCCAGACACAGGAGGGCAAGCAGAATTCCTCTTAGCCAAGTCTAGGTCGTCCAAAACATGCCTTTTTGATGTGATTTTTTTGCCCACTTTTTGGCCCTCTGAAAAATTGGAGGAAACCCACAGAAAATAAGGGGCCGTGAGACATTCTTGCAGGTCCATTTTTTGAGCAAGCTATTTTGGTCAATTTAGACGACCTAAGCCAAGTCCCTTTGCTCCACAAACTCCGCTGATTTCTTTTGTGTCCTTAGTTTCTTTCTACAAATTGATTTCGTTGTTCGCTTGCTTCATCACTCCTAGGGACTTGTCCGACTTCCTGAAAACGTAAAGGCCGGGGTTATTGATTAATTTTCCCAGCCCGACTGCCAATGAAACGTTGACAGTCGTTTTCAGGATCTCCCAGGTTCCGGTCAAGAAACTTCCTCACATGCTTCGGGTCTATGACTCCGCCTGGTCCAACCGTGGCTCGCCTTAACGCCTTTGGTTGATATAGCCTTCCCCTTCAGCCAACAAGGTCAGCACCTGGAATTTTGATTTCGGAGCTCGATACCGAGCCTAGTACAGCTCGGCATAAATAAGGTTATGCTTTAAGAGGCAACCCGTTGAAAGTCCATTTGAAGGGTTTAGCCATGGTTTTGTTAAAATAGTCAATAAATTCAATCAACCTGTTTTTAAGGTCCTTTTTTGAGGCAAAATTGCCTCGTTTCAGCAGTTTTTTGGTCAGAATCCCAAACCAAATCTCAATCTGCTTGAGCCATGAGCAGTGCTTAGGCGTGTAAACAAACCGAATGGCGTGGCTGGGGTCCTTCAGAAATTCAGCGCGACTGTCCATGGATTTCAAGATTCCTGTTTTCTCCTTGATGCCCAGATCCTGCTGGAGTCCAGCGAGTTCGTGGACCAAGCGGACCAGGGATTCTGATTTGTGAGTATTGAGTTGATCAGCCACCAACACCCATTCCCTGGCTTGGGGATCACTGGCAATCAACTGGCGAATATGCTCGCAAAAATCCTGTTCATTGCGGGTGTCGCCGATGCTGGGGCAAACCACCTGCCCACTCACGACATCAAAATTGGCGATGAGAGACAGCGTCCCATGGCGAATATATTCAAATTCAATCCGAGCCGGTTTCCCCGGTTCCATGGGTTTGGTCGGCGATTTCCGTTCCAGAGCTTGAATCCCGGTATTTTCGTCAATACTCAGGGTCCGGCGGTGATGAACCGCCGCTTGGGGAGCTTGGTGATAAGTTTCGCAAACCTTTTTCACCTCTTCCACAAATTGCGCTTCATTCTCATGATGGGGATTGAGCCAATAGCGACTTTGATGAGGTTTGACATCGGCTTCTTTTTAAAAAACGACCGATTTGACGGGCCGAAATTCCGGAAGTGATTCCTCGTTGTTTACATTCATCCGCTAAGTCTTGATGACTCCATTGAGAAAGCGGATGACCGCTTTCTTCGGGAGGTTCCAAGGCGATCGCTAAAATCTGACAGTATTCTTCCGAGGAGTATGTGGCAGGCGCTCCCGCACGGGGAGCATCGCTTAAAATTTCCCGGAGGGTTTGTTCCAGATGCCGGTTTTTTTCAGGATCGGTTTCGATTTGCTGGAGGGTGGGCTGACTTTCCATCCATCGGAGTCGCCAATGTCGGACTTTGGGAATTCCACAATTCAGGGTTCGTGCGATGCGGGAATTGGGCTGACCTTCACCAATTTTCAGAATCAATCGCGCACGGCTGACTTCACGGAAATCCGCAGTGGTTTGCCGGGTTATTTTTGATAAAATGGCTTCCTGTTGCTCTGAAATCAAGATTTGGGGGGCGTGGGGAGTCGCCATGGTTGAATCTCCAAAAGTGGGTTCATCATCAATTCCGGGAAAAAACACACTCTATCTGAAAAACACAAAAAAGCAGTCTTTAATTTACGCCGGGCTGTACTAGGCTCTCCCCTGTCAACGCTTAACACCTACCCTTACGGATAATCTGCCCATGACTCGGGGCCTCGGCGGGACGCTACTGCCTTACCGAGTAAGAGACTTTCACTCTCTATTTCTTGCCAGCTTCGCCTGGCGCACTGGCTGTCCTTATTCTTTATTCTTTTATTCTTGAGTCCTTATTCTTTTTATTCTTTTTTATTGGTGCCTACCAACGGGCCAACGACCTCTACACCGCGCTGGAATCGAGAGGGTATGAAGACGAGTTGAAGGTGCTGGAAGAACCCTTTGAAACGCATTGGCTCCAATATATTCCCCCTGTAGGGATCAATTTGTTGCTTATTGGGATCACTTTATTTTTGAATTGAAGCGGTTATCTGGCGAGTTGTTGTTTCAGTCGTTGAAGTTCATTTAAAGCTTCCTCCTTTTGGCGTTGCGCTTCTTCTTCTCGACGTTGCATTTCCGCAAATTGTTTCAAAAGGGATTGCCTTTCTTGGCTCTGATCATAAGTCCGGCCAAACAGTCGCTGCTGTCATCCTGAAAAGGCGAAGGATCTTTTCGGTGAACCGAGATCCTTCACTTCGAGTCATAGAATTCAGGATGACGTCATGCCGAGCGGAGTCGAGGCACAGTGTAGCTGAAGTCTGGTATAGTATTTATTGGGTTTCGCCTAAAGTGAGTGAAGCGTGTTGCTCCAATTCTCCCAAAGAAATGAAGCTGGAAGCGATTGCATATGTTGGTCGTTGCTCACTAATGTGAGTTCATAGCGTTTTGCGGTAGAAGCAATGAGCAAATCCATATCCGGCACCACTTTTCCTTGCAGACTTAGAAGGGCTTTCGTTTGTCCAAAAATGCTCCAGATTTCTTGATCAATCGACACAGAGGGAACTGCTTTTTGAAAAAGACGAATGCGGAGCAAATTGGATTCTCGTTTTTGAGAACGTTCTGCTCCGAAAATAAGTTCCCCCCAAGTCGCCTCTGAAAAATAGACCATGTCTTGATTCATTCGTTCCGTTCATAATAGGTGATGACATTCTGTTCTGGTTTTGTGCGTTGTAGCGGAGATTTTGGCCATCCATTCAAAAGATAAATGGTAACTACTCAGGCATCTAAAAAAAGTATTTACTTTTGGTTGCATAATTGGGTAACTATTGAAGTAGTCTACATCCAACAGCATGTTTATGAATTTATTAGAGTCTTCCATGTTATTAAATTCTTCCTCCTTTTCAGCGGATACATCTTTAGTCATGCCAGTGATGCTCTATTCGTTATGGGGTCTTTTCGATGAGAAGCGAGAATTAAAGGAAACAAAGATAAACCTTGAGGAAAAAATCAAGAGATTAGAAGCGGAAAATCAAAAATTAAGAGATCAACTGGCGAAAAACAGCAGCAACAGCAGCAAGCCTCCTTCTAGTGATGGATTGAAGAAGGCACAAAAAACCAAAAGTTTACGGAAGAAGGGAGAGAAAAAGAATGGAGGCCAGGAAGGTCACGAAGGGAATACTCTTCAGATGTCTGAAAGTCCTCAAGAGACAGAGAAATTAGAAGTCAATCAGTGTGAAAAATGTGGGTCATCTTTGAAGGATAAAGAAGCTCTGTTTCATGAAAGACGTCAGGTTTTTGATATTCCCCCGATAGAAATGGTGGTTAAAGAGTATCAGGCCGAAATTAAAATCTGTCCCTGTTGTGACCATACCAATAAAGCGATTTTTCCAGAAGGAGTGAATCAACCTGTTCAATATGGTCCTCGTCTTCGATCATTCGCCAGTTATTTTAATCAGTACCATTTCATCGCTTTGGATCGAACCTGCCAAGTCATGGAGGATTTATTCGGGCAAAAAATAGCACAAGGAACTTTGTTAAAAGCTAATGAAGATCTGGCTGTAGAACTCCTTCCTTTCCGTGAGGAAACGTTGAAACAACTCATTGCCTCTAATGTGGTGAATTTTGATGAATCGGGGCTTCGAGTGATTAACAAACTCCATTGGCTTCATGTGGCAAGGACAGAGACGCTGACTCTTTATCATGTTGATCCCAAAAGGGGACAAGAAGCTATGGATTCGATGGGGATTCTTCCAGAGTTTGAGGGAACGGCGGTTCATGATCACTGGAAATCTTATTTTAACTACGAACAAGCCTCACATTCTTTATGTAACGCGCATCATCTCAGAGAACTTGAGTTTATTGTAAATCAATATTCTCAAGACTGGGCAACCGAAATGGGAGATTTACTTTGTGAAATAAACCAACAAGTGGAAGATCACAAATTACAAGGGTTGAACGCTCTGGAGAATGAACAACGAGAACGTTTCAGTCAACAGTATGATCAAATCCTTCAAAAAGGGTTCCAGGCCAATCCGGAACTTCCACTCGCCAAAGACTCACCCAAAAAAAGAGGGAAGAAAAAACAAACTCCTCCCAAAAATTTACTCGATCGTTTAAGCTCTTTTAAAAAAGAGACCTTAGCCTTCATGAATGATTTCGAGCTTCCTTTTTCAAATAACGCCGGGGAGCGAGATATACGGATGATAAAGGTCAAACAAAAAGTGTCTGGCTGCTTCCGGACTTTGGAAGGTGCTGAAACTTTTTGTATCATCCGCAGTTATATCTCTACCGTTCGTAAAAATGGGATTTCTGTCATTGATGTCCTTCAGAATGCGTTCTTAAAAAAAACGTGGATACCTTCCCCTATCCCGTAATATTTACCTTGTTTTTTCCATAGCTGAGTAGTTACTTCTTTTGAAAAACTACAAAAAGCGATGGCAAACATTGGACGCGTTCATAACGCTCAAAATCAGCCGGTTATCAAAGACAAAACACCACTAAATCATACCACTCAAAACAAAGAAAACGTAGGAACAGATACAAAAATTATTGAAATTGAAGAAAAGGGCACAGTGGTTATCGAGTTTGCTAAGATTACAAAAAAATCTTTGAGTTTAGCAGCAAATTGTCTAAAATTTGTAACTCGAAAAGCGTCATAATTGGCGAAGGTATTGTTTAGGCGAGGGTTGTTTATTTCTCCGTA
This sequence comes from Deltaproteobacteria bacterium TL4, assembly GCA_051382335.1. GTDB lineage: Bacteria > SAR324 > SAR324 > SAR324 > NAC60-12 > JBBCAX01. Next base: position 4,183 of record JBBCAX010000392.1, on the reverse strand, counting down.
CTCACCAGCGAAACCGAATATCCTCTGCGTGGCCGTACATATCCTTCACTTTGAGCGTCTGCCCATCGTTCAGGATCAAAGTCCCCTCGAAGAGGCCGTGAATCTGTTTTGAACAAACCATTCCAAGTCCTATGTCAAAATTCTTGTAAATGGATGTTTTTGCGTTAAGCGAGAGGTTGATTCGATCATCACTGCTTGTAAATTCCCATGGAATACCACTTTGTTTTTGAGAAGGCTTGAAAGTGACCCTGTCCGTTTTGTGGATTTTCCCATCTATGAAAATCATATTTTCAGTATGGTTACACAAATCTCCAAAGCCATCGCCGATATTAAACCAGACTTTGTGCTTATTGACAACACCCCCTCCTGTTCCCCAGTACCAATGTGAATTTCTGGGCCACACGCCTCTCCCCCAGTCAAAATTACCCACACTTTCTTCAGGGTTTAAATAATATTTCTTTCCCTCAAATACAATGTTTCCTTCCACCGCGAGCATATTTTTTTTATAATTATAATAGAAACAGTGCTCATGCTCTTTAAAACCTGTAGCCACGATCATGGCCTCAGCAGAAGGATCTATTTGATAAACCAAAGCTACGTTCAACCCCTTAAACAAGGGCGTTTTGATAGCAATCCGATGCTCCTCTTCCGATTTGCGGATACTGATCGTTCCGGAGGGAAAGCAAGAACCCTTAAACCTTCCATTGACGGGATCCTCTGATAACCTCATTGCCCCATGTGTAAAAGGTTTGACGCCTCCCCATGTTTTAATTTTTCCTTCCGAAAAATCATGCCAGACCATCCCCATCAATGTGAAATATCCTAAATCCGCGACAAAGAATTCCAGGCGTTTTTGTTGAAAACATACTCCGTAAAATTCCCATTCCTTAATTCTATACCAGGGAGCCGCAATCTGTTTTCGATTATAGACCAGTAAGGGACGTCTTGCCCAACCCGTGTGATTCAGACGCCCTCGTGCATCCAGTAAATTATCTTCTTGCTTAATCTCAATTTGATACAAACTCATGGTATTCTCTCTCCATCAACAAGAATAATTTGTCAAAAGCCTGTAATCACTTATAGACGTTCATTTAAATAATTTCATTGGAATCAATGTGGAGTACCAAAGCTTGCTTTGGCAAAATTCAAAGAAAAGCTTTGGCTTTTCTGGTCAAAGCAAGCTTTGACACTCCTAATAATGAGTCGAAGACGTTCATTTAAATAATTTCATTGGAATCAATGTGGAGTACCAAAGCTTGCTTTGGCAAAATTCAAAGAAAAGCTTTGGCTTTTCTGGTCAAAGCAAGCTTTGACACTCCTGATAATGAGTCGATTAAATGGATCATCCAAAATATACATTCTGAATTTATTTAAATGAACGTCTATTAGGGTACATTAGAGTTGCTCCCTGATTTGTTCCGCAAGATCAGGATCTTGTTCTTCAACATGCAGTAACAGAGGAGAGTCCAAACTTCGATCAGAGGAGAGGAAAAGATCAACTAAGGCCTTGATCCCACCGATGTTACGGTTGTTGTCGAAATCCTGTATCGTCTGGGTCAACACCTTATCGAGGAGCTCAATGACTTCAGGCGAAACGAAGGTCATTTCCGCAATGCGTTGGATGATTTCAACCTGTATTTCTTCAGGTAAGGCGTGTAGAATATCCAAAGCATGTTCTTTATCCCTCAACACCGCAAGGACGAGAGCAATCACTTGGGGATGCTCCTGTTCTAAAAACAGGACCACATCGTTAGGGTCAACACCATGTAAACATTCTAACGGAACCGGATCCTGCTGAGTAAAAGAAACCTCAATTTCTTTCATAGTGTGCTTTCCTCTCCACGTTTACTGGATTGCTTGGACTTTTCTCGCGACATGATCTCTGAAATACGAATACCATATTTTTCGTTGATCACAACCACTTCTCCATGTGCCAACAGATTGCCTTCAGACAACAATTCCACTGATTCGCCTACAAGCTTTCCCGTTAGGAGAATAGAGCCCACTTTCAAGTTCAGCAGTTCCCTGACAGGCAGCATGGTCCGCCCAATGCCGACACTCAAAGCAATTTCTACATCGCCTAGTATCGATTCTAACGAAGATTTTTCGGAATGCTGAAACATGGGAACCTTTAGGCTTCAGTTACACTCAAAGTGGAAAGAGTTGAGGGAAGTACCGTCAATACCTGGACTCCAAAATTATCGTTGACCACAACCAACTCTCCTAACGCTACCAATTTTCCCCCAACGTAAACATTGATACTTTCTCCGGCCAGTTTGTCTAACTCCAAAATAGAACCTTTGCCCAGGGACAAGGCCTCATTAATGCTTAATTTCGTTTTCCCCAATTCAAAAGTCACAGGCAATTGCATATCAAGAAAGTGATCCAAACCAAAACCAGGCTGATCCCTTAACTCTTCAGGAGTAGTCACCTCGTGTTTCGGCACTACACGAAGTGACGGTTGGGCTTGATCTTGGGAGAAATCCAGAAAGAAAAAATAAATGCCGGGATACGTTAAATTGATGGATAAATGATCACCTCCATCTTTCAAATAGGTCAGTTGGTTCAATGTTACTGTTGCTTCATCGCCATCCGAACCAAAGTTATTTGCTGCCGCTTCGGTCACTGTCCCAATTTTGAATTCTATTTTCCCGGCAGGAAGTTCAGCTAGCAGCGTATAGATATAATCGTCAATGCGATCAAACTGGTAACGCTTACGAACGTCCCATGCGTTAAATGTCCCTACCAGATACAAATCTTCCATAAGTTTCTCCCATTATAGTGAGCGTGAGGGATCTGAAGTAAGTGATTGAACCTGTTGTTTTAATTCATGTAACTCAGTTTCTACAGGAATCCCTAGGGTTTCCTCAATCCAAATCGTTTGCCTGCCCTTATCCCTCGTCAAACGACCCGTGAATTTTTTGGTCCCATTCACAACAATATCCACAGGTTGATCCGTCTTGAGGGCGGTCATGAGCAAATCGCCCTTTTTCAAATGAAGCAAGTTTCGAACAGTCAGGGGTTGGGCTTTAACCTCTGCTTTGATTTCCAGCGGAGTTATATTCAGATTTCTTTTAAAACGATTAAGCCAGAGCTGATCCCGCTCATCCTCTCTACTCTGATAACCATCATACAATAGACCATGGATGGGTTCTAACAAAGAATAGGGAAGGTAAAAAGTAAGAGGCAAGGTAACTCCAACATTCAGATCCAGAACCATCCGAATCGCGATTTCCGAATTTGGAATAATGTCCGTGAGGTGAGCCGCAAATTCAGTGCGGACAAAACTGGTTTGAAGGGGAAACAGTGGTCTCCACGCGTCTTGAAAATCTTTCAAGCCCGCCAGGACGACGCGATGAATCAGTTTCGTTTCAACCTCTGTAAAGGTCCTGGTCCCTGGGGCAAAAGGGCGTTTTCCTGTTCCGCCACAAAGCAAATCGACCAACGTAAAAACCAATTGAGGCTCCAGCATCATCAGAGCGTTCCCTCGCAAGGGATGCAATCCGAAAACATTTAAAGCAACAGGCGAGGAACAACTTTCATGAAATTGGCTGAATTTAGTCAGTTCAATCGTGTTGATGTTTATTTTGATAATTTTATGAACCGCCGCAGAAAGGGTCCTTTGGAAAAGGCGGGAAAATCGTTCACAAACCGTTTCTAAGCCAGGCATACAACCACGAGAAATTTGATCGGCCTTAGAAAGATCGAAAGGAACTGGAGGTTCTCCAAACGCATTTCTATGAACTTTGGGGATGTCTTTCTCTTCCTTCTTTTTAGAAGACTCGGTCATCGTTACCTTCTTATGATTTCATCCGGTTTTTATTTGTTTTTTGGAAAATTTTTGCTGGAAAGGATCCTTAGATTAGCCTTCAATCCCCTAAAAAAAATTCACAGGCTGGGCATCCATGCCCCCTCAGTAGAGTGAACTTCCGTGTTCGCCAGCTCTATTGAAAAGCCTATGAATCTCATTTCAAAAATTGCTGGTAGCTTGTTGTACGGCATGTCCATGCTAGGGTCAATAGGAAATTTAGATCTATCTTAAATTATAAAGTAATCGGCACCTTTCATTTTTCAGTTTACAGTTTTATAAAAACCTTTGGAGATGGTATAATGTTGACGTCCAAAACGAATCGTAAGATTCATCAACGTTGCTCCACTCAAAAGGAATTGACCATGAAATTTA
>JBBCAX010000391.1:0-30590 GCA_051382335.1 Deltaproteobacteria bacterium TL4 | reverse complement strand
ACGGGCTCGTCTTCGGTATTATTTACGCTCTGCTAGCGAAACGTTATCTTTATTCCAATCAAATTTTCAGGAAAAAAGTAGCTTTTAAAATCATTGTCTTTGTCAAATCCTTAAGTTACTGACATTGGCCGCAAGGTGGGGTGGAGAGCAACAGAAGGTGAGCGGCCAGTCCATAGGATAACGAACTCGATTCGGCCTGATGTAGTTGAGGAGCCTGCGTAGAAATGGCGAAATCTGGACCCGTGTCAACAGTAGACCTGTTGAGCTACATTGGTGAGAGTTCCAAAAAGTGGAAAAAAATAAACTGATTTGGACGACCTACATTTGATCGATCGCTGTCGTTTGATGAGCTTTTAGTTGGGCTAGCGAAAGGCCTCCCAGATTTTCTGGGCGACAGGTCCAATTGCACGGTCAACTCTTCTTGTAAGGAAAATATCGATTTCTTTTTCTCTTATGTTTTTGCTATTGAGTGGGACAAGACTACCATTTTCAAGTTCATTTTGAATTAAATGCTGTGGCATAATCCCCCATCCCAACGCTGACAGAATAATTTGTCTTTGTATATAAAAATCACTGACTTCCCAATAATTGTTGCCATATTTTTCATGCAGTATTTCGACTGCTTCTGTGGGATCATTATACCCTGACTTGATTACAATCTGTACGTAGTCCAAGATGTCTTCTAAACTATGTTCCGTCTTCATTTCCAGCAGAGGAAAAGACGGTGTTGCCACGGGAAGGAGTTTGATCGTACTCCACTTCAAAGTTTCAAGTTGTCCTGTTTCATCTTCTAATTCCGTTAAGGCTAAATGCGCTTCACCCGCTAATAATAATTTCAACGGTTTTTTTCCATAATCCACGACTAAATTCATTTTGACTGAAGGGTAATCAATCCGAAAGAAATGCAGAATCGTCATCGCAGCGGGTAGCGGGCATAACGCGTTAATGGAAATGGTTATTGAAGGTTCCACACCAATCGCTAATTGTTCCCCCAACCGCTGTAGCGCTTCTGCGTGGTTAATTACTTTTTGAGCTTTTTCACAAAAAATTTTTCCTTCATGTGTCAGTTTAGGCCGATATTCCTCTCTTGAAAAAAGTAATATTCCTAACTCCTCTTCAAGATTTTTGATGGAGATACTTACCGCAGGGCGTGAACGGTAAAGAACTTCTGAGGCGGCATGAAAACTTCCCGTTTCTACAACCGTTAATAAAACCTTTAGCTGATCCAGTGTCATTTCGACTCATATTGTAACAATTGTTTACCAAAGACAAAGTGCCTTTGCCCTCACTCAAAGGCGGGTATCCAGTCCACTGACTTGGAAGTAAAAAAAATTGTGATTATGAAGTGTTTACCCCTACCTTCACAGGGAGAGACAGTCAAGTTGTACCTCGCAGAAAAGGTAACAAATTCAACCATTCAAAGCAGGACAGAAACATGCCAAGCACACACATATCATTAATTGGATCTTATTTGAAGACTAAAAATGGTGGTATTGACTCCTTTTTGTAGAAGGAACACCTCTAAAGCGGAACAAGGAGGTTGAGTCCTCTGGTAGGTTCTTCTTGGTTGATGACGAAACGTTGGTGAATGAGATGAGAACCACCATTTTGGAAGCCTTGAGGTATAAAGTGACTAGTTTTACTGACAGTCAAGGTGCCCTGAAGGCCTTTGAAGCGAAGCCTCAAGACTTCCAATTGTTGATCACCGATTATTCCATGCCCGATCGGACAGGCTCTCAATTGCCCTTTGAATTTTCGCCAAGAGCGGAGTTCTTGAACAGTCACCACGTTAATGGTTAGCGACATCCAAATCGTCAATGGATTCATAAGCCTCCCATTGTTCTGCGCCTATCACAGTTCTGTTTACCGCTACTTGAGGTGGCAAGACCGTAATTTTGCCGCCCTTTTTTAAAAAACTGTTCATTGCCGTATTCAGATCAATATCGTCATTATTTACTTTTATTATTCTCGCAGTCATGATTCCTCCTCTAAATACCCTTCATACAGCACTATAATAGTGCTATTTCAGAACGCGCCTATTCATCACAATTAAAACAGGATAACGTTTAATCGGATATTAAGCTAGTCTATTTGATTTTAAAATAGCACCTATTTAGTACTGTTTCAATATAAAACAACATTTTTTTGTAGAATATAAATATAGTTTATGTTTTTTATGGTAATGTTACGAAGATTTTACTATGAAATAAGAAAGGATGCTGTTTCACCTAGAAATAGCGTATTTTGTTAAGTCAAAACAACCAAGGGGATACTATGAAAAATTTACGCGTGTTAGGGGGATTCATTATAGCAGTCGTGTTTATGTTTGCCTCCTGTGATTTGCTTAAGGAGGAATCAGGAGGCAGCAAAAAATTAGTAAAGCAGGAACAAACACCGGGGACTTCTGAAAATACAATTGGAGGTTTGCAGGACAGCGGAGAAGATATGTCCCGTGAAGAGCTTGGAGGCGCCGCCAATTCATCCATTACAACAAAAGAAGGCAGCGCCTCAAGTGGAACCGCTGGTGAAGGCACCGAAACGGCTGGTTCCGTTGAACCTGGTGTGCGTATAGGTGAAATCCAGGGAGAAACTACTGAAGCCGGAGGCGTAGCTACCTTCAGTCTTAAATTAACGGCCGCGCCTACGGTAGATATTAATTTGAAGCTTGAAAGCAGTAATGAGAATGAAGCAACAGTGGCCCCCGTAAAAGTTTTTTTCACAAAGGAAAACTGGAATGCGGAACAAATCATTACGGTAACAGGCGTTGATGATGATGTCAAAGACGGGGATCAAGAATATACCGTAAGCCTAAAAAAAATCATGACTTTCGGTTCAAACTATTTTGGCATAACTCCCGGCGATATCACTTTAAAAAATATTGATAATGAATCCGCTGGTTTTACCGTCAGTGCGGCTGAGGGCAGCATCACCGAAGGCGGCGGGAAAGCGACATTCAAAATAAAACTGAATAGTCAGCCTACACAGAATGTAACCCTTCCCCTTGTCAGTAATGATCCCACGGAAGGGACCGTTAAGCCTTCAAAATTGGTATTTACTCCAAAAAACTGGGATTCTTCCGGCCATGAAGTTACTGTTACCGGAATCAAAGATATGAGTGTCGATGGCGACCAGACTTATGCTATTTTACTCGGACCCGCTGTGAGTAAAGATGATACTTATAACGGCTTAAAACCGGAGGATGTTCAGGTAACAACGATTGATGGCAATAAAGCGGGGATTTCCGTCATCCTGGAAAAACGTTGGTTTAAATTACAAACGATCACCACAGAGTCTGGAGGAACCATCCGTTTTTCTGTTAAATTAAACAGTCAACCTTCTTCCACAGTAACCATTGCGGTGACGAGTAGTGCTCCTACGGAGGGGACAGTTAAACCTGCTGAGTTGGTTTTCACTCCTGACAATTGGAATGCGTCCAATCATCAAATTACAGTGACAGGCGTCAATGATGAGGCGCTTGATGGAAACCAGAGTTACAAAGTTATACTTGCGCCCGCAGTGAGTGAAGATCACAATTATTCGGGTTTGGATGCAGAGGCTGTGAGTTTGACTAATAAGGACAATGACAGTCCGGGCTTTTTGATGAGTAAGGTCAGTGGTGCAAGTTCTGAAGAGGGAAGTACCGCCTCTTTTTCAGTGCAGCTTGCGTCTAAACCAAAGGCCAATGTAGTCATTCCAGTAAAAAGTAAAGACTTGTCGGAAGGAACGGTTTCTCCCGCGGAACTGGTGATTACGCCTGATAACTGGAATGCGACCAGTAATGTCGTTACGATCACAGGCATTGACGATGATGTTTCTGATGGTCCCCAGGAATTTAAGGTAGAACTGGGGAAAGTGGAGAGCAAGGATCTCGGGTATCACGAACAGGATCCTGAGGATGTCATGGTGACAAACTTGGACAATGACAGTCCTGGCTTTAGCGTCAGTAAGATAAGCGGGAACACTTCTGAAGCGGGAGATAAAGCCGTTTTTAGGGTGAAACTTACCAGCAAACCTTCAAAAAAAGTAACCCTCCCCGTATCCAGCAGTAATGAAAATGAGGGTAGCGTGAGTGTCTCAAAACTCACCTTTACTTCAGAAAACTGGAGCTCCGAAGACCATCTTGTGACCGTGACGGGGGTGAATGATGACCTGGTTGATGGAGATCAAAATTATTCAATCCTGTTGGGAGAAGCCAATAGCTCGGATAAAGATTATGATGGTTTCAAACCAGGTGATCTCGAAATCATCAATGTGGATAATGACAGCGCGGGATTTGAACTCCAGCTCAAAACTTCATGGTGGAACGACACGGTTGAAACGAATGAAAACGGAGACCAGGTTTCCTTTAACGTGCGTTTAAAGAGCAAACCCGCCGCTGATGTAACCGTGTCCGTTTCCAGCAGCGATGAGACTGAAGCCACAGTGACCCCCTCAACCCTGACTTTCTCCACGGATAATTGGAACGCGTCAAACCACTGGGTTACGGTTACCGGGATAAATGACGATGTTGCCGATGGGGATCAGGCGTATGCCATTATGCTTGGTGCCGCGAACAGCAGAGATCTCAATTACAATGAGCTGGATCCTGAGGATGTCTCCCTCAGCAATGCGGATAATGATAGTCCTGGAATTACTGTGCTTCTGAAACAAAGCCTGTTTGGTTCCACGTCCAGCACTTCCGAGTCGGGAAAAGCTATTAAATTTTCGGTCAGTCTTGAAAGCCAACCGACTTCCAATGTGACCATTCCCTTGAATAGCAGTAATCCGGAAGAGGGGATCGTGGACCCCTCCGAGTTGATCTTTACTCCAGAAAATTGGAAAGCGGTGAATCATGAAGTGACCGTCACCGGCGTTGATGATTCGATTGATGATGAAACGCAAGCCTATCGTGTCGTCTTTGTTGAATCCATTAGTGAGGATCCCACTTATAACCGAGTCAAATTAAAAGAAATCCAATTAAGCAATCAAGATGACGACACTGCGGGTATTTCCGTAAGCACGCTCAGTGGAGAAACCAGAGAAGAGGGAACCCAAGCCACGTTTTCTGTGCGCTTAAACAGTCAGCCGACCTCAGCGGTAACCCTCCCCATTGCAAGCAGTGACACCTCCGAAGGGATTGTGAGCCCTGGTCAACTGGTATTCACGCCTCAAAACTGGAATGCTACGGAGCATGTGGTGACACTTACGGGAGTGAATGATTCAATAGATGATGGCAATCAAAAATACCGTATCGTTTTGGGGGTCGCTATGAGTGAGGATCCAAACTATGAAGGGATGGATGTCGAGGATGTCAGTGTCACCAATGTTGATGGCGATTCCGCGGGATTCACAGTAAGCTCAATCAGCAATAACGTCAATGAGGAAGGAACCTCCGCTACGTTTAGGGTACAGTTGAATAGTGAACCCACGTCGAATGTCTCCGTCGGAGTTAGCAGTAATGATACCACAGAAGCCACGGTTAAACCTGACAAATTGGTGTTCACTGCTCAAAACTGGAATGCGACGAGTCATATTGTGACTGTTACCGGGGTTAATGATCATGTAGCCGATGGGGATCAAAAGGTTAAGGTTGTCTTGGCCAAGGCAAGCAGCAATGATGGTAAGTATAACAAAGAAAAGCCTCAAGATGTCTTCGTGGTTAATACAGATGATGATAGCACGGGTGTTTTGCTTAGTGAGTTGTCAGGAAAAACAGCCGAAGACGGAGACACCGCAACCTTCAGTGTTCGATTAACAAGTCAGCCTACAAAAAGTGTGACGATTCCGATCTCCAGCAGCAATGAGAAGGAAGGAAAGGTCACGCCTTCCAAATTAGTCTTCACTCCCACCAACTGGAACGCCACCGATCACCGCATTAAAGTCTCAGGTGTTGATGATTCAATTGCTGACGGCGATCAGGAGTTTAAAGTGATTTTAGAAAAAATCAGCAGTGCGGATAAAGGTTACCAAGCCATCAACCCTGACGATATTACGATAGTTAATATTGATAACGACAGTTCCGGAATCCTCGTCAGTGAACCTTCAGGACAACTTAGCGAAAATCAGGATACGGTGACGTTTACTGTCCGTCTGAAAAGCCAACCCCTTCAGGATGTGGTTCTTTCTCTTTCCAGCAGCAATCACAATGAAGCTGCCGTAAGTCCTGCAGAACTCAAATTTACTCCAAAAAATTGGAATTCAACCAGTCACAAAGTCACTGTAACCGGTGTGAATGACGAGGTCGCAGATGGAGATCAATCCGTTACGATTGATCTGGGAGTAATCCAAAGTAAGGATGAGCATTACAATGGATTGGATCCCGCGAATATCTCCCTAGTCAATGTCGATAATGATAGTCCTGGTGTGATCCTGAGTGTGGAAAAACATTGGTGGCGGGAAGTGACAACCACCACGGAAGAGGGTGGGAGTACGTCCATTACCGTCAGTCTTACCAGTCAACCGAAGTCCAATGTCAGCTTTCCCATCGCCTCAAGTAAACCCACAGAAGGCGCAGTTAACGTTTCAGAGCTTGTTTTTACTCCTGAGGATTGGAATGCGGAACACAAAATCACAGTTATGGGGGTCAATGAGGGTATTGATGATGGTGACCAGAATTATGTGATTGAGATCGGTGCGGCAAGCAGTCAGGACTCCAATTATCAGAGTAGAGATCCGGGGGATGTGCTCTTGACCAATATTGATGATGATAGTGCGGGGGTTGAGGTTTCCTTAAAAGAAAAAGTAAACTGGTTTGCAGGCACTTCCGCTGTTAAAGAAGAAGGTACGACCAATACGATAATCCTTAGCCTGAAAAGTCAACCCACAGCCAACGTCACCTTACCCATTACCAGCAGTGACACCTCAGAAGGAACAGTAACCTCCTCAGAACTGGTCTTTACTCCCGCGAACTGGAAAGAACTTGAAGTCATCGTCACAGGTGTTGATGATCTGGTCGCCGATGGAAATCAAAAATTTATTGTGGTTTTGGGTGCGCTGGATAGTACGGATGAGCTTTATAAGAATATTGTTCCCAAAGATATCAAAATCACCAACATGGATAATGACAGTCATGGGATCACCGTCAGCGAAATAAGCTCGGACACCAGCGAAAACGGTGATGTGGCAATATTTACGGTTCGACTTGACAGTCAACCCACCAAAGAGGTCACCATCCCTCTATCCGTCTCTGACAAAACGGAAGGCAGTCTTGCTGTTTCAGCACTCACCTTCACGCCGCTGAATTGGAATCAACCTCAAAAAGTAAGTGTGACGGGAGTGGATGACTCCAAAAAAGATGGAGACCAGAAATATACGGTTTCTCTTGAAATGGCAAAAAGTCTGGACTTGAAGTATTTGGGACTTAATCCTCCAAACATAAAAGTGGTCAACAAAGATAACGACTGACCTTGTTGCTTAAACCTGTTGACGCAACGCTTCTTTTCAACGTTGCGTCTGTTTCTTCTCATTTACGGATGAACTTACCAATAATATCTGTCATGGAAAGCACGCCATAAACTTCGCTTTTCCCCTCCTTTTCACTGACAACGACAATGCGATGAATTCCATTTCGGGTCATGATGGTAATGGCGTCTGATAATAATGTATCCAGGCCACAGGTAATACAGCCCCTGCTCATGACTTCACTGGCGGGTGTCTGTCTGAGCTGCTCCAGGGTACGAGTCTGGTACGCTAATACCAAATCTGTTTGAGAGACAACGCCAACAGGCTGATCATTCTCAACAACAACTACCGCATGAATCTGTTTTTCCAGCATAATATCCGAAACTTCACCCAGCGTGGTTGCTAAACCACATGAAATCACGCCACTGGTTACCATGTCCCGGATCGGCAAAACTTCCTCAGGGAAAATATCGGGATTGAACAGATCTGAGGGCAGTTGAGTTCCCGCCGCATTGGGGACCTGAGGTGGAAAATTGCGGGCAGGCCGCTCGTAAACACTGGTATCTACGGGCTTGCGCTTCACTGGCGATTTTGCTGATTTTCCCGTTCCAAACTCAGTGGCTCCAATTAAAACAGACATATTTCCATGCGGATGTTTGTTCTCATACATTAACTGATGGGCATACGGCAGTTGATCAATCGTAAAGGACTGGGACAGGCAGGGATCCACCAGTCCCTCCAGGACCAGATTATTCACTCCTTCGGATTGGTCATCGTTGGCAAAATGTGATCCCTGAAGACGTTTCTGTCTCATCCAGAGATATCTCAAATCTACTGTGGCATTATACCCGGTGGTTCCGGCACAGATAACCACCATGCCTCCGGGTTCACAGGCAAAAATGGAGGTGGGGATGGTTGTTTCACCCGGGTGTTCAAAGATGATCCGTGGATTACGCTTCTCACCCAAAATATCCCAGATAGCCGCTCCAAATTTTCGAACACCTTTCAGCCAGGTGGCATAACCGGCCGTATCCTTCCAGTGAGGAAGCATTCCCCAGTGGTCAAAATCTTTGCGGTTGATACACCCTTTGGCTCCCAGCTTTATGCAATATTCAAATTTGGAGGAATCTGAAACCACGGCAACGGGAATACCCCCCAAGGCCTTGACAATCTGAATTGCCATCGAACCCAGTCCACCGGCTCCGCCCCAGATTAATACCACATCATTTTTCTTTAATGAATGGATGCCCCAGCCGAGCAGCATTCGGTAGGCAGTGGCTCCAACCAGCATATAGGCGGCTGAACCTTCCCAGGTTAAATGTTTGGGTTTGGGCAGACATTGATGAGACTGGACTCTTGTAAACTGAGCAAAACTGCCGTAATTGGTTTCATAGCCCCAGATTTGAAAACTCGGGGAAAACATGGGGTCCTCGCCACTTTTAACCACAGGACAATCCCGGGACCAAGTTCCACAATGAATCACCACTTCATCTCCAACTTTGACATTGGTGACGTCTTTTCCAACTTTATATACGATTCCAGAGGCGTCACTACCCCCGATATGAAAATCCTCAGGCTCTCCCGCCTTCTTTCTCGCTACGATCACGTTGACAGGGATTCCCAATGCGGCCCAGACGTTGTTATAATTGACACCGGCGGCCATCACGCAGACCAGCACTTCATCATCAGCAATTGAGGGTGTTTTTACGACTTCCAGTTGAAATGAATCTTTGGGTTCTCCAAACCGTTCTGGTCGGATTAACCATGCATGCATGTTTTCGGGAACCTCTCCCAAGGGGGGTAATTCACCGATATCATATAATTCTTTGGTCATATTGCTCCTGCATTGTAAAATTTGAACCGGTTTTATCACATGACATAACCGGCGAACTAAAACCGGGGGTACGTCCTCGCCCTTTAGTTCTGAAATTCTTTTCAAAACGGCAATAATTTTTTGAGGCCACCCGCAAAGCCTTACACAAGGACAATCACAAAAACAACTATCCATCTAATACAGTGAACACTAAATTCCGCAAAAAAACGATTATTCATTCCTCTGCGCTCTTTGCGACTCTGTGATAAAAGGATCCGTTATTTTTTTAATAAATTTGATATGCTTTTTGCTCGTCCTCAAATAAACCAAGCAGTCAAAGAAGTCAAATCTTCTATAGTTTAAATAGCGACGAATTTCTTTGATTTGATCTAAAAGAAACTGTTACTCACACGCACAAGTTTTCATCATTCTTCCGTCCGGTTTCCTCCCACCAGGCAGGATGGGACTCTTTTTCAATAATCACGAAAACCGACAAGGTCGCCTCACTTGTGCCAGGCGACCTTGAAAATTATCTACCTTAATCTTTTACTTAACCGAAATTCTCCTAGGTTGAACTTCAGGTGCTTTAGGAAGTGTCAAAGTCAACACGCCATTCACCATGTTTGCCTCAATTTTTGCCGTATCGATCGTATTGGACACCGTAAATTTCCGAGTATAATGTCCTACATTGTACTCACTATAAACGGGTTTCATGTTTTGATACGGTGAAAAATCAATATGTCCTTCAACTTCCAGAACGTTACTTTCCAGTTTAACTTCCACGTTTTCCTTTTTGACTCCAGGCATATCCATCGTAACCAAAAGGCTGTTCTGGGTCTCAACAATATCGGTTTGCGGGTGGTAATAACGTCCCGCTACCGTTTTTTCTTCTTTAATTTCTTGCTTTTGTAGTTCCTCATTTTCTTTTTTTGAAATTTCTTTGTTTTGCGTGCTCATAGGACCTCCATTCAAAAATTAGTTAATAGCAATTTGTTTGGGTTTATCCGATTCAGCCCGTGGCAGAGAGATGGCGAGCAGACCATTATTATATTCCGCCCTGATTTTATTTTGATCCACTCGAAAGGGGAGCTTCAGTGTACGATCAAAACGATAGGGTCGACGCTCGATTCGATGTCCGCTGACCTCTTTTCCGTATTCAATCTTGCGTTCTCCAGCGAGACGTAACAAATTCTCTTTGACTTCCAAGTTCAAATCTTCTTTTTTGATCCCAGGTAACTCCGCAACCACCACATAATCACCATCCTTGTCAAAAATATTGACAAGGGGATATCCCCCGGCACTGGTGGTACTCGATCCAAAATATTCAGTCCTTCCTGCTCGTTCCATTGCGTCTTGGAGAGCCAGCAGCGTATCCAATGTACTTGATAGTGATGTCCACATAAGACCTCCTGCATCTGACGTTCAATAGTTCAAAAAAATTATAACCACATTGTTAGCACTTCATAGTGAAGAGTGCTAATAACTATTATTTAGCATATTTTTTTAGGATGTCAATCCTAAAATACAAAAAAATATTTTTTATTCCTATGATTTCAGCGAGTTGGTCCGGAGGCACAAACACGATCATTTAATTAATTTTCTGAGCGAGAGAGGATCTTGAATCACACAATGTTTCCGTGTATGATGAGTGTAGTCGATCTTTTTAACCATTTATTTTGTTCCTCAGGGGACGGTTTTTATGAAAAAAGAGGAGTTTTGAAACCAGAAAACGAAAGGATCAGTCTCAGAAAAGCCATATTAGTGGCAATCCAATTGCCTGAGCAATCTGAAGCAGACGTTTTGCATTCGCTTGAAGAATTAAAGTCGTTAGCGACGACGATGGGATGCACTATCGAGGACACACTCATTCAAGCACGACCCAAGATTCATCCTGGGACCTATATTGGTAAAGGGAAATTGCAGGAGATCAAGGAATTAGTGGAACAGAAACAGATAGAAACTGTGATTGTTGACGCCGCATTGTCACCAAAACAGTATCAAACTCTCGAGAAAGCGTTAGAGTGTCTTATTTACGACCGGACTCAGGTGATTCTTGAGATTTTTGGCATTAACGCACAGACCCGTGAAGCCAAACTGCAAATCAGCCTGGCTCAGGCGGAATATTTACTCCCGCGGTTGGTGGGAATGTGGCAGCATTTGGATCGGGAACGTGGAGGAATCAGTCTGTCTCGGGGTACAGGAGAAAAACAGATTGAAAAAGACCGTCAAGTTCTGAAGGATCGAATTACCCAATTCAAGCAGGAATTAAAGCGACTGGAAAATGAGCGTAACACTCAGAAAAAACGTCGCCAGGATTGTTTACAGATCAGCTTGATCGGTTATACCAATGCCGGGAAGTCAACCCTGATGAATGCGCTGACTCATTCCGATTTTTTGGTGGAAGATAAACTCTTTGCCACACTCGAATCAACCACCCGCTTAATGGACACCCACAACCGGCCCAAGATCTTGCTTTCCGATACCGTCGGTTTTATCAGGAATCTTCCCCATGAATTGGTTGCTTCCTTTCGTTCAACGCTTGAAATCATTCGAGATGCGGACTTGTTATTACACGTCGTTGATGTTAACGGTGATTATGAGGCGCATATTAAAACGACAGTAACGGTCCTTGAGGAGATCGGTGCTCATTGTGTCCCTGTTTTGTTGGTTTTTAACAAAATTGATCAATTAGAGCCTTATCGTCAGTTGATCCTGGAAAAAAAATATGAACAGGCCATTTTTGTTTCAGCCTCAAGTGGTCAGGTTGAAGCACTTCAAAAAAAAATCATTACGTTTTTTGAGCAAAAAATGGAAACCTTATGGATCATACTGGATTACCAATCTACACATCAACTCGCGCAAATTTATGAATGGACACGTGTGGATCAAATTGAATATAAGGAAGATGGCATCCATTTAAAACTTACGGCTTTACCGGAAAATATACAGAAGCTTTGTCATCAGCTTAAGCCGATCAGCATTGTAGGAGAAATGGCATGACGCATCTCATTGGTCTGGCACAAGTCAATGCCAGTGCCCCTTTACAAGATAACCTGGATTATGCGCTCCATTTAATACAAGAGGCGCATGAAGCCGGGGTCTCCCTGATTGCTTTCCCGGAAATGTTCCTTTATGTGGGTGAAGATAAAGCTGAAAAACTGCGCCTTGCACAAAGCCTTGACGGAGAATTTGTTCAACGGTTTCAGGGCTATGCCCGACAGTATAACCTTTCCATTCTGATGGGAAGCTTTTATGAGAAAGTTTCTGATGAACGTTTCAGAACATACAACACTTCGGTTTTAATTGATCGAGAGGGAGAAATCAAAGGCGTTTATCGCAAGATTCATTTATGTGACATTGATTCACCCCAGCTTAAGAACGTAGAATCCCAGCACATCAAAGCGGGCAGTGAGGTGGTGGTGGTTGAGCATGAAATTGGGAAAATAGGGTTGAGCATTTGTTATGATTTAAGGTTTCCTGGGTTATACCAACATTTGGTGGCCAAGGGTGCGGAAATTATTTTTGTTCCTGCCGCCTTTTTTCTACACACAGGCAAGGATCATTGGTTTCCTTTACTCCAGGCCCGTGCTATAGAAAATCAGGTTTTTATTGCGGCACCCGCTCAGTGGGGGTGGCATTATGGCACAAGAATCTCTTATGGACGTACCGTATTGATCAACCCTTGGGGAACTATTGTGGCCTGTGCGCCGGATTGTCCGGGATTGATTATTGGCAAGCTGGATCTCGATTATTTAATGAAAGTACGTAGGGATATGCCTGTGCAAAATCACCAACGGAACGAATGTTATGGGGTAGGATGATATGGATATCGCACAATTTGTAGTTGAGGGGGGAACTCCGATTTCTGGAGAAATTACCCCTGCCGGCAATAAAAATGAAGCCTTACCCGTTTTAGCGGCAGTTTTGCTCACAGAAGAGCCTGTGATTTTAAGGAATGTCCCCCAAATTGCCGATATTGAGGACATGCGTGAATTACTGGTAAATCTTGGCGTCGAAGTCCTCTGTCTGGAACCCCACACCTATCGCTTTCAAGCCAAAACGCTTCATACCAGCACCCCCTCAACGGAATTAGCCTCCCGTATTCGAGGCTCATTCCTGTTGGCAGGTCCGATGCTGAATCGAAAAGGAGCCATTAATCTTCCTGCGCCTGGGGGGGATAAAATTGGCATTCGTCCGGTGAATACGCATCTGCTGGCGTTAAAAAGTTTGGGAGCTCAGATTGAACTGGATGACAAGGGCATGTACCTGATGCGAACCGAGGGGCTTCACGGCATTGATGTCTATTTGGATGAAGCCAGTGTGATGGCCACTGAAAACGTGATTATGGCGGCTGTGATGGCTTGGGGGCAAACTACGATTTACAACGCGGCTTGTGAACCGCATGTTCAGGGGTTGTGTCATATGCTCACCGCAATGGGGGCCCATATTACAGGGATTGGAAGTAATCTGATCCATGTTGATGGTGTCTCCCGTTTGCACGGATGTGATTATACGATTCAACCGGATCATATTGAAGTTGGCTCCTTCATCGGTTTGGCTGCGGTGACTAATGGGGAACTATTGATTAAACAAGCCGGTGTTCAACATTTGCGAATGATTCGTATGATGTTTGAGCGACTTGGCGTGGAAACACACGTTCAAGGCAATGACCTGTTCGTTCCTCAAGCCCAGAAAATGGCAGTCATCAATGACCCCGCGTTAGGTGTTCCCAAAATTGATGATGCCCCCTGGCCTGGTTTTCCCGCGGATTTAACCAGCATTATGACTGTCGTGGCAACTCAATGCACAGGAACGGTGTTGATTTTTGAAAAAATGTTTGAAAGCCGCCTTTTTTGGGTGGATAAACTGATCGCCATGGGAGCCCATGTGATTCTCTGCGATCCGCATCGCGTTGTGGTCACAGGACCGTCACGTCTCCATGGCACCAGTCTTTCATCTCCGGATATTCGTGCGGGAATGTCCTTACTCATTGCGGCACTCGGAGCAAAGGGGCAAAGTGTCATTCAGAACATCCATCAGATTGATCGGGGTTATGAGCATATTGATCAACGCTTGAATGCTCTTGGTGCTAATATTAAACGAATATAAAAGCGGACTTATGGCCTTACAAAACTGTCCTCATTGTCAGCGCCCACTTCCCTTAAAACAAAACGGAATTTTGGGAATGGCTTTAAAATACTGCCCCATCTGCAACTTACCTTTGAAGGAGCACACGGAGATGGGGTCTGTTCACCATGAACAGGTTGCGCCCATTTTTGCGCGATTACTGGCTCGGCTGATTGATTATACCCTGATTGGTATTCTCGTCTGTCTTTGTGACTGGTTGACAGGAGGTGCGTTTCTTGACGGATTGGAGTTGATGAGTGAAGGCCTCAGAGACTTGCCTCAAGTAAATTTCGCATCGATGCTGGAATTACTGTTGTTGATTGGATACTTTATTATTTTCCATAGTTTAAGCGGACAAACTCCCGGAAAAGTGTGCTGCCAGATTATTGTTCTTAAAGACGGAGACCGGATTCCCGGGATTATCTCCAATTTACTTCGAGAAATTGGAATTTTCCTGGGAGTGGTTACAGGCGGTTTGTTGTTTTTTGGTCTCCTCTTTTCCCGAACTCACCGGGGGATTCAAGATTTTTTTTCAAGAGCAGAAGTCTACACACAGGAGACTTGAATAACATGCTTTCCAATACCGCTTCCTCACGAAAAAAAGGGATCGCCTTGTTACTCACGTTGGTGATACTCGTTCTCATGGCCATGTTTTTAACAGAGTTTTCTTTTGAAACCACGCTGGAAGTCAAATCCATGCAAAATTTTCAGTCCGCGTTTCAAGCGCAAAGTGCCGCAAAATCCATGTTTAAGGCGGTTTTGGTTGGATTGGAATCAGAAGAGGAGTCTGTTTTCTTTGGAGGGTTATCCCGTATCTATCAGTTAGCGGGTCTCACTTCCGCTTCGATTCTTAATCCACCACCGCCATTACCCATGCCGCCAGGACTGATCCCCGATTTTGAGGAAGTTTCTATCTACAGTCCTTACATTCGTCCGATTGATCACCTTTTTAACCTGAACCGCTTACAGCAATTCGATACCGTTGTCAGCCTCCCCGGAAGTTCGAGGGAATATCTCTTGTGCAATCAGTTTTTTAATACGTTATCTTCCGCAAAGGTCATTGATCTGAACGCTAAACCAGGCGCGGAGGCAAAGAGCGCGATGCGCGCGCTGGAAGCTAATGAAGTCCTTTCCATTTACGGCGCAATCTGGGATTGGATTGATAAAGACGACGAACCTTATTCCGTGGATTATGGTGCGGAGCAAAATGATTATTTAGGTTTGGAGCCTGAATTTCGCATCAAAAACAGGATGTTTGATGAATTGAATGAGGTTCGTTTAGTCAAAGGCGTCTCCCAATTATTTCCAACAAAGCAATTATGGGAAGCGACGTGGAGAAAATCATTTACCATTCACCCTGTTGGCGTAGAAAAAAATAATTCTTTTGAGCCTAGTTTGAATGTGAATCTGGCCTCTCCTGGAGAGATAGAGCAATTTTTATTAAGCTTCAATACAGAAACCCCATGCATTGTTCCAAGCGACTGGGTTACCGAACAATACCGGTATCTTCAGGAATTTTCGAGTCCGGATATTGCGAAAAGCATTGATCAAGAATTGACGACCAAGGAAGAGAGCGGACAGCGTAAGCAATTTAAAACGCTTCGAGACATCTCCGCAAAACTTGCACCTCTGAACCTGGATACCATCAGTCGGGTAGGGGATTTTTTTATCATTTACAATCAATGGTATGAAATCCGCTTGATTACGGAAGTTTCAGGCATTCAGGCGGAAGTTCAGGCAACGATTCAAGTAGAACGGGACAGTCGGGGAAAAGTGAAAAAGGGGGGACTGAATATTGTTGAATTTGCGCTTAAATAGGAGCAACCACGTAGTATCACGAATAACTCGCTGAACAAATAATGCTTTATTTTTGCGAAGACACTTGAAAAAGCAACAGAAGTATCTTATAAAAGAGTTCTAGTTGTGGGACCGTGTTTTTATTAACTTTTGTGTCAGCGTTGACTCTCCATTAAAGTTTTTGAAGTACTCCTTGAAGGAGTCAGCTTCTGAAGAAGGAGTGATTGTTTTGGGGACTGTAATACTTGGAAGTGTGAAATCTATGGAACTTAATCATATCAAAACTAATGACATTTGTGTTGTCAACGTAATTGGGAATATTGCCTTGGATGGCGTCATTCAAGCACGAGAATATCTCAAACCTATCGCAACCGATCCCAGTATTCGTGGACTGATCATTAATTTAAAAGAAGTCAAAACTTTGGATTCCAAGGGCGTTGGTATGATTGTCTCCATTCTCAAAACAATTCGTGAACGCGATGCTGTTTTGGCCATCTCTAATTTTCAACGGAAAGTTTTTGAGGTATTTCAATTACTGGGGTTAGATAAAATCATCCCTACCTTTGATACGGAAGAAACCGCGATAGCCTGGATGAAAAACGCCTTCTAAGGAACGTTCAAAAAATATCCTGCTGTAAATTTATTTGGTGATAAGCCGATTTAAGCGTCATTTTGCGGTAGGTACCAGCGTTCATCCCGAACTTGTCCTCTTCCAAAGCAAACGTAAAATTTTCACACTATAGCGTGTCTGCGCTTCCTTTTGGCGAGTTTCCAACTGGCCTTTGCCCCCAGTCATCGAAAAACGCGGTATTCCCCATCCCAAAACCTGATTCACCGTGGTAATGACTTAAGCCCGGTGTTCTTCAGAAGCATCAAGTCCGTCTGGGATATTCTGATCTCTCCATTTGAGAATTGCTTCCAATACAATTTCTTGCAGCGTTTTTTCCTGTTTCAAAGAGCTATGCCGACATCAGTTTTACGCTTCCCTCAAAAAAGAGCTTTATTTATGAGCTTTACTGTTATAACAGACTTAGCATAAGGCTCATTTCCAAAACCAAAATTTGAGTTGCCGGTACTGGCTGAATATTATAAGGTCCACGGGGAATTAAAATTAATTACAATGCGAAAATAAGGAATAAAGGTCTTCAACATGAGTGCTTCAGAACTACAAACCTTTCAAGAAACGATTCATGTATTGATGGTTGAAGATGACCCCAACTACCAATTTCTGATGAGTCAGTTCTTAAAGGAATCCAAACTGGTGGACTTCAAGATCACACACACGAATTGTTTATCAAAAGCCTTGGATATTTTGTCAAAACAGTCCTTTGATGTCGTCGTTCTGGACCTGTCCTTACTTGACTCAAACGGCATTGACACTTTTTTCAGTGTTCACCAACGTATCCACAAAATTCCCATCATCGTCATGACTACTTACAATGATGAGGCTTTAGCCGTTCAAATTGTAGAAGCCGGGGCACAAGATTATTTAGTCAAAGGTGATGTAAAACATGGCATGTTGATCCGTTCCATTCGCTATGCCATCAAGCGTAAAAAGATTGAGTTGCAGCTTGAAGAGCAAAAAAGACTGATTCAGCAACAAACCCTTGCACTGAAACGTCATAATGATGAAATGAAGGAAGACTTGGAACTTGCGATAGAGTTTCAACACTCGATTCTGCCGGAAGTGAGAGACTGTGCTTTTTTAAAGATAACCTCCCGATACATTCCCTACGGAGGGGTCTCCGGTGATGTTTATGATCTGGATTTTAATCGTGACGGCGCCTTAAATATTTTTTTGGGGGACGCCACAGGACATGGCATTGCCGCAGGATTCATGACCATGATGGTACAGATTGCGCTGGATAATTTGAGAGCTGATGTTTCTACAGCGGAGGCTATTCGAACACTGAACCATCTTTTTGCGTCCCGTGAAACCGGTAAATTCATTACGGGAGCCTATCTCCGTGTCTCTCCGAAGGGCGAATTAAAAGTGACCCTGGCGGGACATCTTCCCATCGTCATTATTCCCGAGGATGGTTCTGAGCCGGTGTTATTGAGTCATTGCGGTTTGGCTTTAGGCATTTTTTTTAAGGAGGTCGTGCCTTACAAAGAAGAGCATTACCAATTGCAGGTTGGCGATAAATTTTTTGTTTACACGGATGGCTTTATTGAATGGATGAATGATAAACACGAACTCTTTGGACAGCAGCGGTTCGTTAATTTTTTATCCGCAAACCGGAATTCGGATTTGGATACAATTTTGAATGATTTAATGGTTCATATCAAAGAGTTTGCCAAGGGGGTACGCTGCCAGGATGATTTGACGATTTTAGCGTTTCAGTATTTTTCAAACCACTGACGTTCAGGAATTACAGAGTTTCGTTTAAACTGCATAAATAAGAGGTTCTCTTTGAATAGGCAGGATCCGTCGGCATTGAAATTCACAACCTTATCACTTTTAACAACAAAGGAAGCATTGTGTTAAATGAAACGTTGCAAAACCATCAGGTGATCATTAACTGCGGCTGTGGGGGCGTTGGGAAAACGACGACCAGTGCCGCATTGGGAATTCGTGCGGCAAGCCTTGGGCTCAAAGTTATTGTCCTCACCATTGATCCTGCAAAACGCTTAGCCGATAGTTTAGGTATTGGCGCGTTAAGCGGAATCCCGAAAAGAGTGCCTTTACCCCCAGAGGTTCCGGGGGAAATGTGGGCGATGATGCTTGATGTCCAAAATACCATTGACACTTTAATCAGCAGAAATGCTCATTCCGAAAGTCAGGCAAAAGCCATTTTCAGCAGTCATATTTACCAGCAGGGCTCTCAAGCGATGGGCGGCGCACAGGAATATGGCGCAATGGAACAACTGTTTCAGATTTATACAGAAAACCAATACGAACTTATTATTTTGGATACACCGCCTTCACAACATGTGATTGATTTTGTGACCGCGCCTTTGAATTTGAAAGAGTTTTTTAGTCAATCCTGGTTTAAATATTTTCTAGAAGGAACACACGGAAAAGAAGCGGTTCAACAGAGAAAACAGTCCCTCACAAGCATGGGGAAGAATATGGCCCTTAAGTATTTTGAAAAACTGACAGGGTCTCATTTCCTGGGCGAGATTTCATTCTTCCTGGAAAATTTTTATGGCATGTACGAAAATATTCGAAATGAGGCGACCCTGGTTTCAGACTTGCTCGCAAGTCCAAAAACCGGATTTTTAATTGTGACCGGTCCCGATCAACAGCAATTAATGGAATCACGAATCTTGTTAGAAAAATTAGTTGAATTTCACTTGCCGTTTAAGGGATTTATCGTCAATAAATGCACTCCCAATTTTGGCGGGTACCTGAATCCCCAGCTGCCACCAGCACTTTACCTTTCGCTGAGACATGTTATTGTTCAACAGCAAAGACATTCTACTCATGAGTCCAAAATGCTTTTGTCCCTGTTGGCTCAGTTCCCACAAGAAGCTTTCGTTCATAAAGTCCCCATTATTTCCAAAGAGGTTTATAACATAGAAACCTTGATGAAATTCAATGAGCTATTGGATGCTTAAGAAAGCATGGGATTTGGGCTTTTTTCCAAGGATGTGTCTAAAATAAACACCAAAGGCTTGATCCAATTCTATTAAATTTTGTAGAGTTTCTTTGATTTTTATTGAATTAGATGCCAAAAGATTAACATAGCGGTGCTGTAAATAAGCTAAAGTTCCAGGAGAGAGGGACACCAGATCTGGATGTTGATGGTAACAGTCAGGACACCGTATTCCGCCTTCTCTGCTGTCAAGCTGATGAAGCAAGGGTTTTCTGATGCGTTGTAGGGAAGAGGTTCTGGTGGAATCCCATAGCTTTTGTTGACACTGAATACAGCACTCTAAATTAGGGAAAATTCCTAAAAGATGCAAAAACCGCATTTCAAATTCAAATTTAATCAAAGGGTAGGTGTTCTTATTTTGACAATGTTCCAGTGAAGTTTGATACAACTGAAAAAAGGCCGGGGAATCTTGGGGCGGAATTTCAAAAAGAAGTATCAGCTCTGTGAAATATGACGCATACAAATATTTTTCATAATCTTGCCTTAGTGGATAATAGCTTTCAATGGGATTGCATTTACGAATAGAAACTAAGTCTTGATTTGATTTTTCAACATAATGCAAATGAACATGGCTAAATAATTCTGTGAGGGAAACATTTTGGGATTTAAAGCTTTTTGCCCCTCGAAGAATCCCCGCTTTTTTCCCGGATTCTTTCGTCAAGAAAGTAAGGATTTTGTCTCTTTCTTTGTAATCGATTTGTTTAAGAATAAACGAGTCCGTATCATGCAATTCTGTTTCTCCAAGGGCACAAATGAAAATAGAAGATAAATACAAAATTGGAAATGTTTCTGTTTATAAAATTCGTAACAGAAACGAAGTTCGTGTTGTTGATTTGATGCCCAGAGTTCTGGAAGAGTTTTTTGAAGCAGAACCCGATCCTCTGGATATTGAGGATATTTACGCATTGGTCCTCAATAAACTGCCTCCCCGATACGTTCAAATGGGCAGTATTGTATTACGGGAAGATGTTTCTGATCATGAAATCATTGAAGCGGTGAAAAGTGCGGCGATGACCGTTATCAGTAATCCTAAACATTAGCGTTAGAGCGTGTTGACTCATAGCCGTTGCTCAATCAAAGAGGTCCCCAAGTATCAAGTTTGGGCTTCAGAAAGCCTGGGGTCCCTTGCAGGTTTGGACGCTTTTTTGCGCTCATGCTCTAAGGAGCAAATTGATATTTAAGTTTTTGTCCCACCTCCAGCCCCATTCTTTTGGCTTCTCCCGCCCCTATTTCCAAGACAAAATTAGAAAGCTTGTCGGGTTTGAAGGTCGGAAGGGGTTCTCCCTCAGGTGAAGGTTGTATATTCGGTTCGATATGGATGATCCGATAGTTATCCAACCAGATGATATCGATGGGAAAGGACATGTTCTTCATCCAAAATCCGTGGAGCTCCCGTTGTTCAAAAATAAAGAGCATCCCTCGCCCCTGAGGGAGATGCGATCGAAATCCGAGTCCTAGCGTTCTCTTCTCCTGCGTATCCGCAATATCGACCTGAATCACCTGCCTGGGCAAGATCACTTTGGCTTGATCATAACGAAAGGTTTGCCCTTGGGACTGTGCCCACAAAAATGAGGGGGCTAGAAACAGGAGGCTTATCACTAGCAAGAGGATGGGTCTATTACGTTGCTTCATTCGGACTTTTGCGGTTGTTTTGCCTGTTTGGTTAAGCGTTTTTTTATTATTTTTTGCTTCAGAGGTGAGAGATGATCAATGAAAAGGATTCCCTGCAAGTGATCTATTTCATGCTGCAAACAAATCGCCATTATCGCTGTTGCGCTCATTTTCTGGTGTGCCCCTGTGAGATCCTGATATTCAACGGTAATCTCCTGTGAGCGTTTAACCTCAGCACGATAATCAACAACACTCAAGCATCCCTCTTCATCATAGCACTCCCCCGATTGAGCTACAATTTTGGGATTAACGAAGACATGCGGATCCAGTTCTCTATCATCAGAGCAACTGTTAAGATCAATAACAACAATACATTTCAATACCGCAACCTGATTTGCCGCAAGTCCAATCCCCTCAGCCTCATACATGGTTTCCAACATGGACTCCGCTAAACTTTTAAGCGCGTCATCAAAAACTCGCACGGGCTTTGCTTTTTGTTTCAGAACAGGATCTGGAAAAGTTCGTATTTGCATGATTGCCATAAAAATCCTCGTTTCATTCCCCTTGATTAATTGCTTTGCTATAACTACTCAGTCCACGCAACGCGTATTTTGCGGACTCACATGGCCCTGTAAATTTTATAGGAACACCTATTTTAAAAGTGTGTTGTTGTGTTCCTTTACCGAAATAGCATTAAAAGGAGGGCTATAATAGCTTATGTTCTCGTAAAAAATCAATAAAGAAGTCATCCCATTTTGCTTCAGGAACGACTTCCATTTCAACAAACCATAAAATTTCCTGAATTTCCTTAAAGAATTGAAGCTTTGTCGCATCTTTTTCAGTGGTAATCCAATAATCCGGCTTTAAATGGTGATATTGCCTGAGCAGAAACTGTACTGTTTCGGAAGTATAGACATGATGATCCTCAAAAATAACGGGAGGCAAGACCTCTGCCCCTTGATGTTTAAGCAACAAGGAAAATCCCTGAGGTTGCGCAATGGCCGAGGAAAGCATCACTCTTTTCTGTTTGAGTTCAGAAAGCACAACCGTCTCTTTTTTATCCAGGCGGGATAGTACTTTAGGGAGATAGTCAAATTGAAAAATCGGACAGGTTACTTTAAGTTCTTTTTGAAGTTGGTACATCACCCGTGACGAAAAACCCAAATTACACTTTGTGATGAAAATGGCATCCGCGCGATTCCAATGAGGCTCTGGCTCCCGGAGTTCTCCCAACGGTAATAATCGGCGATTTCCTAACCCTCGTTCAGCATCAATCAGCAACAGGTTTAAATCACGATGCAACGCTACATGTTGGTACCCATCATCCATAATCATGAGCTGAGGCTGATCCCATTTTTCTGCCAGGCGTGCTGACCAACTTCGCTTACTGCAGACATAGACAGGGACCTCAGGGTGCGCCGATGCCAGGAAATAAGGTTCATCCCCAAAAGAGAGCGGATGCACAGGAACCTTTTCACTCATTTTAATGCGCTGTAGGGTGGAACGTGTCTGACGTTTGTAGCCCCGGCTAAGAACACTTGAGGTGATCTGCTTTTTTTTGAGTTGCGCGAGCAAATAGTCCACTATCGGAGTTTTTCCGGAACCTCCTACAGTGATATTGCCCACAGAGATGACAGGAACACTGGATTGGTATGAAGAAAGGATTCCTTTTTGATAGAGGCATAACCGTAACAAAACCATCGCTTCATAGATCAACCCCAACGTAAACAAGAGGCTATAAGGAAGCGCTGTTTTCCAGGTTAATTTTAATCCAAAAAGTGTTGAGGTTTTCATAGGCTAGGAAAGCAATCGATAACAAAGCTCATGTTCTGGAGGCAGTCCACTTTCAAAGGGTTCAATAAATCCTTCTGAGACCAGAACCTGAAGCACTTGATCCGCCTGTTGGGGGGTTAATTTCAAACTGAGAAAGATATCGGTTCTTGTCAGTTTTCCATCACGGAGTTTTCCTAAGCGCAAGGCTTCATGCAAAGGCAAAGCGCGATAAGACTTATATTGCGCATACCCATAGCCTAACAGGCCTAGCCCCAAGATGATGGAAGGCAATCCTACCAGCGGAATCGGAATGGGGGCCGCACTGTCAAACAACACGATCGCACCAAAGATGAGTGCGCTCCATGCCTGCCATTTTTCACGACGTTTCCGAGCCTGATATTCCTTTGGATCAAAAACATCATCCATATTCTTATAATCACTGAGCTTGAGGTTACCGGGATGAGAAGAAAGAGACTTCTTTCTTCTCTGGATAGATTTCCGCCCAACAAGAGCAAACAACGGTAGCGATCAGTTGCTACTGAGTTGTGGTTTTATCAGGGGTTATGGGTGCCTTGGGGTTCGCTGCCGGTACCTTTTTTGTGGCACCCGTCGCTTTCGCGACAGCAGGTTCACTGGCTCCGTCAGTTTTTGCGGAGGATTCCTCACTGGTATCCTGATCTATCCCAGGCGTTGGAATTCCAAGCCGCTTACGTTCTTTGAGTGCCAAGTCTCGAACCCTGAGGATATCTTCATCGCTATAAACCCCATTCACTCCTGAAATTGCGGCTAACCGCATTCCATGTTTTAAGCCTAAGGCGTAAATTTCTTTGACTTTTTCCCACTCAATCTCCCGTCCAATCGTAAACACTTCATATCGTCCTTCTAACGCCAAAACAATAGTTTCTGCCATACACGCAAAAACCACATTTTCAGGAAGTCCAATATTTTTCATTTTTAACGTTCCTGGTATTAGAATCTCACCGGACTCAATCACCAGGACATCCGGGCGTTTTGCAACCTCACTGGGCGGTAAATCCAGGGGACGTGCCACATCGGTGATGATGCATCCCGGTTTGACTTTGGTGATATCCAAGACTTTCTTACCTGCGCCTGACGTGGTTGTCACAATCATATCCATATCCGCCAGAAACTCATCCCCCTCAGTGGACACTACCAAACAAGCATCGGGGGTTTCCTTTTCAATGGATTTTTTTAATTCCAACAGTTTATCAGGACGAGGCGCGATCAAATACACGATTTCACAGGCCTTTGCCAAAAGTCGGGCCGAAACCGCGCCGATAGAACCGGTCGCACCAATAACCATGGCCTTTCCTTTGATTTTTTTACCAGAAGTCATGGCGATAATCCCCATCCGTCTGGCGGCATCCGCGGCAGCCCAGAGCGCACCTGAAGCGCTATAACTATTCCCTGACGTAATGGGCAGTGTGGATCGTTTTGAGACGGTTACCCCTGCGTCTCCGACTACCTTGGTAAAGGCTCCCAACCCCATGATGGAGGCACCCATTCGCTCAGCCATTTTGGCTGCGGCCAGCAATCGGCGATAAGTAAATTCAGGGCTGCGGGCCAGCATTTCGCGGGGGGTTCCGCCTACAGAAATCAACCAGCCTTCCGCTTCGTCGCCTGTCGGGGATTTAATACCGGAAACCGTGGAGTAAACAAAGGGTGGTGAATGCGCAATGACTTTTTCGACCACAGTCATAAAGTGGTTAGGGGTGACTTCAGACAGAATTCTGACAGGTTTGATTTTTTTGAAATATTCTTGAGACAACGGATGAATGACAAAAGCAAAGCGATTAACACGGTTATATGCCCCGCTAGGGTAAATTAACCGAGGCTCCATATTGTAATCCCGGATGATTTCCAAATAATCTTCACTGGTAATATCCTCAATGGATTTACCCAAGGCAACCATAATCATGGCTTCCAACACATTCATGCCAATCACGTGTTTCATGGTTTGAGGCGAAACATCTATCGCCAGTTTTACGCCACACTCTTTAAAAAATTGGATTCTGTCTTCGGAAAGTGTTGAGGTGATGACGGTTTTTCCTCCTAATTCCTCCAACGTGTAATTTTCGAGTTGAGCGAAAGGGCCAACAATAATACTCGCTTTTTGCATGGCCTTGCGCAGAATGAGTTTATTCCATTTTTTACCTGTAGGGAGCGAAGGAAAGATGACTTTACTTGGAGTCCATTTGAGTAATTCATGACTGCCCCGTGAGTACAGTTCCAGCGACTTGAGCGAGGTCAGCACTTTGGGAATCCCCAGTTGCAATACGGGATCCGCAAACGTCAGGTTTTCCGTAAACTCTGACATCACAGTCGCCATTTCATAGTTGAGCATGCCTGATAAAAAGAGAACTCTGGCATTATTAAAATTATTCTTTAACTCCAACTGCGTATGTCGAACAGCCCATTTTTGTAAGATGGCCCGGACATGAGAACCTGTGGTGACAGGAACTCGAGTGGCCAGGCTTTCAAGCCGAGCTGTATCCTTCTGTATAAAACGTCGCGTCCCGATGGAATAGTGCTCTCGGACCATTCCCAAACCAATCGCGTCCGCTTCATATTCCCAGTGCGATAATAATTTTGCCGCTTTTTCTTCATCCCGGTCTGTTCCAAAACGTCGGATCCGAAAATCATGACCTAAAAACTCGATTTCAAATTCATAATCGTTACTGCTAGGGCCTAAACTGATACTGATGATTTCTTTCATAGTGCTCCTTTATGTTGTGCAAGGGTTGGTAACGTAAAAATTCTGAAGAAAGCGAAGCAACACAGATGACCAGAGGATGGAATCCTCTTTCATAGTTCCAAAGTCAACCCCTCATACCCCCAGGTGATTTCCAGCGGTATTTGTTTTGGATTTTCGGTCTTAAGGGTTTTATAAAGACGTTTATAGTATCGATTGACAATATGTTCGAGTTCGTGCAGTTTTTCGTCTGAAGACTGAGGATCATGGTGGACCACCACCAAATGCTTGATTGCTTCCCTTAAGCAAAGGTCGACTCCGACCTGTGCCGTACAATGTCCCCAGTCAATTTTTTGTAAGACTTCTGACATCGTATATTGACCATCAAATAAGATAACATCTGCGCCTTGATAGTACTTCAGATCTTCCCCCAGATCCTGACGACTCATGCGTTTAAACTCCGCATCAAAGCAAATGACCAGTCGCTTGTCCTTTTCCTGAACATGATATCCATAAGCGTCATTCGGATGATCCAGTTGAAAAGGCGTAATCACCATGTCGAACAGCTTGATCGCTTTATATTTTTTGACATTATGAAAATAATGTTTGGAGGCCAGGTCCGCATAATTAACAGGGAAGTAAGGCGCTTTAAACAAATCTTCTATGCCCTGTTGAAAGGAACTGTGAGGAGAATAAAAATGCAACTCCTTTCCCGACATATGAATTGGAATAAAGAAAGGCAAGCCACACGTGTGATCTGTATGAAAATGAGTTTGAAAGATGTGAAAAGTTTGTTGGGTCAGATAATATTTGGAACCAATCTCCCGGATGCCTGAACCTGAGTCAAAAATAATAGACCCTTTCTCATTTCGTAACTCAACACACATGGTATTGGAACCATAAGTTCCTTTTTGATAAAAGGCCAGATTTTCCAAAAAAGGGTGGATCTCTTCGGCGCGAGTATACCCCAGTTGAAAAAACAGTTGTAAAGCATGCTCAATTCTAGCTTCTAACGCTTTCCCTGAAATCCCAGAGGGGAGCGATCCCCGAACGCCATACAGTGTAACTTGCATGTCACCTTGTTTGTCTTTGAATGATTTCTTCAATACTCCAGATTTCGACGGGACACACCGCAGAACAATCAGGGCATAAGACTTCTTGAGGCTGTTGTGACAAAGAAACCGTCATATCGATTCTAAGCTCAAACTCTTCCTCACAGTCATTGCACCAAACAGGAAGATAACAAGACTCAATCGTGCTGCCATGTCCCATTTCTTCAATCTGAGAAAGGACTTCGGTAAAAATCAAAGAACATTCACTTAATACAACCGACCCCGACCACGCAACTTCCTTTAGAAAATTAAACCATTCCCGAATTCCCATGGAGTTGATACGGCGTATGTTCTGGAGGTTTAATCTAAGTGTCTCAACATTTGCTTCTTTCAACTCGTTCGCCAATTGCTTATAATCAAATTCCTCGTTGATAATACCGTTAAGAGCAACAGTAATGATCGTATCATTCTTTTCAACAGCCCACTGGAGCAAAGGTGTTTTCATCATCTCCGTAATATTGAACTTCTCTTTGAATAGCTAAGGACAAGTGCTGATTGCCTCTCTTTGTTCCATAGCATTTGTATCAGATTATACAAACGTTTTCGTTTTATTTGTTTGACGCTCTTATCTTCTTTAATCAAAAGAAGAACGCGATGTCAAACTATGAAATCATTTTTATTGTATTTCATCTTTACTTCATCAGGGACATTGAATTTTTTCATATTGCGTACCGTACAACTGGTAACCGTAGTTATATTTCTGTACTTTTCCAGAAGGCATTTTCAGGTTAAGAATAGGAGATCTAAGGAAACGGACATCCATGATGCTCAAATCGATTGGATTACTGCCGTCTATAACTTCGTTAATGAATGTTTAGCTTTTAGAGAGTGTATCAATCCCGATGCCAACGTTTCCAAACGAAATATAAAAAAATTCTCCAGCTATGGTGGAAGGCTTACTCGATAGACTGCTGACTTTAGAAGAATTATTGATGTGGAGAGTGCCAAAAACAAGGCTTCCATAACTTGATCGCACAGTATCCTAAAACGCTTTGCCACCAGGAAGGCGCAGGGGGATGATCCTGAACTTTCAGAATCTCTTTGGTGATATTGTAAATCTTCGTCAATCCATCCCAGTGAACAGGGAGGAACCATCCGTCTTGTGAATGCCGACCACCACCATGTCATACAGCTCAAATTCCTACTTCATCTGCTCATAGAGCACAATCGCCGGATTGTCCTGGGGAAGCTGTGTACCGGATCGGTGTCAATAGTCATATTGGGGAACGCCGCCAGGAAAAAAAGCGTGATTACTCCCGACAATCCCAGTACCCGCTTAGGATGTTTGACCGAAAAGTTGATCAGTAGTTTCTGTAACATGAGATTCCTCATTATTGTTGTTTGCGCACAGTTCTCAAAACCATTTCCAGAGCCACCATTTTTCAAAAAGCACTTTTCCCCAATGCCACCATCGGGACGGATTTTTCAAATTCACTGTGGGCTTGGGATCCGCATAAAAGTTGCCACTGGCATAACCGGCCCGACCATCGCCCAACTCAAGAAAACAATATCCATTCCCATCAAACTCTTTGAACTTGTTGGCTGTTCCTCCATTCCAGCATCAACCAAGGATATCCATTCCCATCAAACTCTTTGAACTTGTTGGCTGTTCCTCCATTCCAGCATCAACCAAGGAAAAGAAGGATAGAAAATATGATTTTTCCCCTGATCAACAAGGGTAATCTCATGCTCTTGAGATAAGGCTTTTCGCAGCCGGTTGGCGACTACCAATCCTCCGGCACCACCACCTAAAACAATAATTTTTTTACCCATGATCGTTCTCCTTATAGTTAGAAGGTAAGTACTTTATCCGCCTCAATGGTCCATTGCGCCAATTGAGCCATTCCACTGATTTCCATCCCCTCGATCAGTTGCAGTTCTCGTAGACCACGAGCATCAGAACAGCTACCTCAGGTCTTGACGTTACCACCTTTGTGAATCACAGCTTTTAACATCCGCTCTATATTATAATATCCCTGCGGTGTTGATTGGTTGGCTAAAGCGCAGGTGACTGCGTCAGCCGTTAAAAAAATCCGCATCTGGACATCCGCTTTTTCTTTTTGTAAGGCCATTGCCAGTCTTAAGGCATTATATGCCTTCTCGCTTCCATAAGGGGCGTCATTGATGATGAATAAAATGTTCATTTTCACCTCCTATATTGATTGTTGATTGTTATCACCAACGGTGAATCTTGTCTTTTGTGGTATTGTGCCAGCGATTGATAAATCAGAGTAAGATATTGCATTTGATCAGATGACTCCCCTAATTCATTCGTACTTGACGAAGGGAAGTGTGTGTGTTAGCTTTAAGCAAATTAAAAAAACTATTCAATTAATTAGTTGAATTAAATATAGTATAGAGGAGAATATGTCAACCAAAAATGTGAAAAAAGAACTTTTTGAACAATTAGCTCGTGTGGGCAAGGCTCTGGGCAGCGGGAACCGCTTGGAACTGTTGGAATTTCTCGCCCAAGGAGAGTGGAGCGTAGAAGCTTTGGCAAAGGCTTCTGGGTTAACGATGGCTAATACTTCCCAACATTTAAGGCAACTCCATCAAGCAGGATTGGTCACTACAAGAAAGGAAGGGCTTTTTGTACATTACCAACTAGCGGATGAGGCCGTCGTGGATTTATTGTCGCTCTTGAGGAAAATTGCTGAAAATAATCTTGCTGAAGTTGATCTATTGATACGGACCTACCTCACTGCCAAAGACCATCTGGAACCCATTTCTTCTGATGATTTATTTCAGAGGTTACAAGAAGGGCTGGTGACCGTGGTTGACGTTCGTTCTCCAGAAGAATTTGCTAGTGGACATCTCCCTGGAGCAATCAATATGCCCTTGAAGGATTTGGAAGCATATCTTGAGAAACTGTCGCAAAGAGATATCGATGAATGTATCCAAAAATTGACAACCGAAAAGGAGATTATTGCCTATTGTCGCGGTCCTTATTGCATGCTTTCCTTTGATGCGGTGTCTAAACTTCGGAAAAAAGGATATCAGGCCCGCCGCTTTAAAACCGGCTATCCGGAATGGAAAAGAGAGGGGTTTCCCGTTGAGGTTTCCGCTTCGGAAAAATAAATTATCGCTCTTCTTTAACGGCACTCCTTGAATCAGCAAATAGGTTTGCGAATTCTCACTGTGCGTTATTTTTTTGCAGATGCTGCAGAATGGCTTTTAACTGTTGTTCCTGGGATTCATTCATCAACACAATCTGCAAACCAGCTTCATAGGCGGGTTTCCGGTTGCATAGGCATGATTCCCTTTGGGAAAAAAGCACTCCTTTGATCCACCAGGCGCAACACCCTCTTGAGTTCTCTGGCTGATTTGCTCCAGAGCGTCTTTGACTTCGGTTTGTCGGTTTTGCGCTGTTTCCAGTTTTTCT
This sequence comes from Deltaproteobacteria bacterium TL4, assembly GCA_051382335.1. Lineage (GTDB taxonomy): Bacteria > SAR324 > SAR324 > SAR324 > NAC60-12 > JBBCAX01. The sequence goes on along the minus strand of JBBCAX010000391.1, from coordinate 283 downwards.
TGGGCGAGTTTCTCAGCGCTCACGGCAGACTCGATCCGTTTTTCAAAAGCAGGCGCCCGTCCAGGAGGTCTGTTTTGAAAGAACGCTTCCTGTTGCTTTCGCCGCGTTTGAGTCTGTTGGACAGCGTTTTGATACGGCTTTTCCGCTTCTACACTTTCTAACATCGTAATCCGCTGGGGACTCATCCCCGCTGATAAGCGAGCCCCTTCTTCCTTCTGATACTGACGAATCAACTCCGCCACTTCCTGCCCAAACGAGCTTTGACTCCCGTGAGAGGAACCCA
>JBBCAX010000390.1:0-1465 GCA_051382335.1 Deltaproteobacteria bacterium TL4 | reverse complement strand
CCTGCCGTTTTTGCAATACCAACGACCCATCCTTGCTTTGTATACTGACAAAATCCCCGATCAACGAATGTTCAAACATCGCCCCATCGAAAGACGATTCCCAAGGGTCGCCGGTTGAGCCAGCGGTTCCCGCCAACGTCTTACCAAAAAAATCTCCTGCTTTGCTTTCAATGGTACTCAAATCCCAGGAAACGCCATTGGAAAAATTAAACCGTTCAACTTTATGCTCAGGATTTTCCCAATCCAGGACATGCACCGTTTGGTACTGATTACCCCCCAAAGGCATCGCGATTTTCAAGCCATCCACAAAGCGTTTGAGCATGAGGGTCTTGGGATCAATCCCAGCGCCAAAAACCAAAGTATCCGTTCCGCCAACCTCAATAATTTCGTCATGGCCTTCATCCAATTGAATCAGATAGCTGTCATGCCCCAGTCCTCCTTCAAGCGTGTCTTTGCCTTTTCCTCCAACCAGATAATCCGAACCATCCCCGCCTTGAAGAATGTCATCCCCTTCATGACCATAGAGTTTGTCATCTCCCTGGCCCCCAACCAAGCGCTCACTTTTTTGGTGCCCATAAATCAAGTCCGTCTGTTCTGTGCCTTGAGTCACAGCGGCATTTTCTATCGCGTGAATCAGATGAACCTCACTTGAGGCAAACACCAGTTGATCCGCCTTAATCGTTTGCCCCAGAGTGATCACGTCAGTTGAGGGAAGCTTCCAATGACTGCCATCGGCAAAAGTCAGTTGTTGATTTCTGTGTTCGTAATCCTGTAAAAACCAATCCCGCAAAATGACCGAATCATCCACGCTGTAAAAAATCCGCAGTGAATCAATCTCCCGACTAAGACGAATGCTGTTTTTGTCAATCTCCGCGTCAAAAACCAGTTCATCAAAAATCAGTTGATGACTTGCCGCAAACGCCCCTTCGTTCTTAAAAACCTCAAGCGTATCCTTGCCGTCGCCTTTTTTGAAATAGAACCGGTTATGTCCGGTTCCTCCAGCGAGTTGGTCATTGCCTTGTCCCCCATACAGTTCGTCATTGTCCCAACCCCCGTCCAGGTTATCATTACCTTCACCGCCAATGAGCGTATCGTTACCAAAATTTCCATACAGCGTGTCGTCCCCCTGACCCCCATCGAGCGTATCATCCCGAAACTGACCTTTGAGGATGTCATTACCATTCAAACCGAAAATGATATTATTTTTCTGACTCTGCTGGGAGGTGTACTGAGACGCGCCAACGTTTCCAGGCTCAAAAGCGTCAAGGATATCGTCACCCTGTGTGCCGATTATTTCTCTTTGGGACCATTCCAAAGACGGATCACGGGTTAAAAGCAGCGCGTTATATTTTTGAGGATTTTTAAACACATCGCCAAGCTGAAGCGTCCGGTCTTTAAACACCACAGTTTCCACATGGCAACTGATCAGCAATTGGTTTTGCTCATTGAGTTTGACCAGCAGTTG
>JBBCAX010000389.1:0-3435 GCA_051382335.1 Deltaproteobacteria bacterium TL4 | reverse complement strand
CAAAAAATATCGGAGGCTTGAATAACAAGTTTGGTTCCTTCACCGAAGGGATGGCGTTTCCCTCCATCTCGAAAATCATGACAGAACGCTTTGGGATGGATACCTTTCTGACCCGTCTCCGCAAAAGGAAAGAGGGAAAGAATATGGAAGTGGATGCGGTAGCCTATACGAATGGGACGGTGAATGAGTTGTATGTGATTGAAGTCAAAAGTCGTCTGGAACAACGGGATCTGGACCAAACGCTGGAGATTCTGAAAAACTTCCGGATGTTTTTTCCGGAGTTTTCCGACAAAGCCATCCGGGGAATGGTTGTCTATGTGGATACCGAGTCTTCCGTAAGAGAGGACGTCCTGCAATCGGGTCTGTATCTGGCCGCCATCCATGATGAAGTCTTTTCCCTTGAAACTCCCGCCAATTTTACGCCCAAAACCTTCTGATGGGTCTGGAGACTTTCTACCGTGTTTTCTCTTTGTGGTGCGCTCGCTTCGCTTAAGCGGCACCCTACCTTTCCCCTATCTTGAGTGGTGCGCTCGCTTCGCTTAAGCGGCACCCTGTCAGGGTTCCCGCAAACTTGCTAAAATCCAGCGTTTATTTAGGAAAGATGTCTATTAAAAGGACGATTTTTTAGAGATGTTTCTAATAATCACCAGGCATTGTTTTAAGGCGGCTAACAGCTGTTGATTTTCCTCTGTTGTTCTGATTGCGATTCTAAAAAAATTCTGCTGAAGGCCTGGAAAATTTCTGCAATCCCTAACATAAAATCCGTTAGCCATTAAATAGGCTTGTAAGTCGTCCAGGTTTTTTGTCGCCGTCCATTGTAGTAACAAGAAATTGGCAGGAGCTTCATAAACCTTTAGGCCCTCCAACGCGCCTAACGCAGTCCGCATGTTTTGATTTTCCTGTTGATTCAAACACCTGACGTGATCTTCATACGCTCTGCCTTCAACGAGATACTTCGCAATGGTTTCAGCCACACGATTAATGGTCCATGGTTCTTTGTAAGGTTTTAATTTTTCAATGGTTTGAGGATGACTGATCACACAACCTAGTCTTAACCCGGGCAAAGCATAAAATTTGGTAAGTGATTGGAAAATCAGCAAATTCGGACGTAAATTTTTCTCTTTAGCTAAGGTTTGATGCTCAAAATTATTTAAATAGTGAATAAAGGCCTCATCCACCAAGATCCATTTTTCAGGAAACTTATCCGCCAGTTTGAGCAAGAGCTCAGGCTCGTAAAACGTCCCTGTTGGATTATTGGGGTTTCCGATAAATAACGCATTCGATTTTTTTAATATTTTTTTGAGGATGGAATATTTAAGCGGTGCAAACGCCTCTTCCGGAGAGTAAGGAACGCGAAGAACTTTTGCCTTGGCCATGACGCACGCCTGTTCATAGTCGTGAAAACAGGGAGTCAAAATGGCAACTTTTTTTAAGGACAAGGCACGGGGGACCAGGTACAAACATTCAGTTGAACCATTGCCGGCAAGAATTGAGGTTTTAGGCAGAGCTAAACGTTTCTCAAAAAAATGAGAGACGCCTTCTCCCGTTGGCGTGGGATAAAGAACGATTTCCTTTTTAAGATTTTGCCATTGAGCCGAAATCATTTCAGGAGGCCCCAGAGGGTTGACGTTGACGCTAAAATCAATTAATGCCCGGGGTCTGATTCCCAACCGTTTGAAATCAGCGCCAGGCTCGCCGCCATGTTGGTAAGTTTGAGAGGTCATCGGTTTTCTTCTGTTATTTGGTTTAGCCATAAAGGCACAAGAATATAATGAATTTCACATCAAGCCGATTATTTTTTTGATGGTTTGAATATTAATATACTGTTCAAAGTGTTTTGCAAGTAAATCATACTGATGATCCTTGAACCCTTTCGCAGTTTGAAACGGATCCGGCGTGTAGTGAGAGCTTAAGTTTTTTAAAAAGTGGACACGAAATTCTGGAGCATCAAACAAACCATGAAAATAAGTGCCCCAGATCTTGCCGTCCGCACTGATTGCGCCATCCCATTCATCCAAGGCTTCATCATGACGTTGAGTGACGTGAATCAAGGGGGTTGTTGACGCGTTTCGACGCGTGAGCCCCATGTGAATTTCATAGCCTTCGATTTTTGTTTGAGCTTTCAGGAATATTCCCTGAGATCTGGCGAGTACCTTTTCTTTTTCAAGTGTGGTTTCAACATCAAGCATTTTCAAACCCTCTATGCGACCCGGTTCGCCTTCAACACCGTTGGGATCTTGAATGGACATTCCCAGCATTTGATAGCCGCCGCAAATCCCAACCAGGGTTCCTCCCCCTTTTTGATAGGTTTGAAGGGTTGAGGCCCATTCGGTGTCATACAACCATTTCAAATCGGAACGAACATTTTTACTGCCTGGTAAAATGACTGCCTGATAATTTTCCAACAAACGGGGTTGGGATAAATAATGAACCGTTACTTTCTTTTCTCTCTGTAAAGGGAAAAAGTCGGTGTAGTTAGAAATGTGAGGCACCCGTATGACCGCAATCTTAACTGTTTGAGATGAGGGAACTTCCAGTGGATCAATCAGGCTTTGCAGCAGAACCGAATCCTCTGCTTCAATTTGAATATTTTGGTAATAAGGCAGGACACCCAAAACAGGCAGTTGTGTGACTTCTTCAAGATACCGAACGCCCGCTTCAAACAGTTTTAAATCTCCTCGGAATTTATTGATAATGAAGCCACAAATCCGTTTTTGATCTTCTGGACGGGAAATGGCCAAGGTTCCAATCAATTGGGCAAACACGCCTCCACGGTCAATATCTCCAACCAGGATTACAGGCGCCTCAGCAAAGTGAGCCATTTTGAAATTAACAAAATCCCTTTCCCTTAAATTCACTTCCCCGCAAGAACCCGCGCCTTCCATAATCACCAAGTCATAGTTCTGCCTAAGCTCAGTTAAACTTTCTTGGGCTTTTTCAAACAAGGAGTCTGAAAGCTGGTAGTACTCTTGGGCTTTATAATTTCCAAAGACTTTTCCTTTCACAATGACCTGAGAGCCCATGTCCGAGTTAGGCTTTAACAACACCGGATTCATATTGACATGCGGGTCAATTCCCGCGGCTTCCGCCTGAACCACCTGTGCCCGTCCCATTTCCCCCCCTTCAGGCGTAACATAGGAGTTATTTGACATATTTTGTGCTTTAAAAGGGGCGACACGGATTCCCTGGTTCCTGAAAATCCGGCATAAAGCGGTCACCACAATACTTTTGCCAACGTCAGAACCTGTACCTAAAATGGATAAACACACCGCTTTTTTTTGAGTCATCATATTTTTCACTTTTCATCTATGGAGAGACCAGGCTGCGGTGAACGAGCTCCCAGCCATGATAGATCAGGATGATTCCCCGGATGGAGACCTGTTCGGGATAGTGCTGAAACCGGTTATCGGCAAGATAGTGCGTGAGTTGATTGCG